>NZ_LGYY01000224.1:0-36394 GCF_001308045.1 Shewanella sp. Sh95 | reverse complement strand
TAAAGACGTGAGAAATTGTGAGGCAGTTGGGCCCGTGACCCTAAACCCAGATAAAGCACCAATAGAAGGGGTAATAAATGCAGCTTAATATTTAAGCAAAGAGTGACAACTACCTTGAAAAACACCGAGGTGTAGATGGCGCTATCGAGTCATTGCAGACTGAGCAGGGGAATCTATCTTTTGATTTCTATATTGATTGCAGTGGCTTTGAATCTATTTTGTTAGCTAAGGCATTAAAAGTGCCATTTATCAGTAAAGCGCTGCAACTTTTTATTGATACGGCATTAGTTGCGCAAATTCCGACTCAGCCTGCTGATGTTATTCCTCCTTATACTAAAGCAACAGCACATCAAGCCGGGTGGATTTGGGATATTGCGCTTACCCAGCGCCGCGGTACAGGATTTGTATATTCATCAGCGCATATGAATCAAACTGAAGCTGAACAAAAGTTTGACCGTTATCTTGGTGGTAAACTTGCCGATATTCCCCATCGCAAAATCCCTATGACGGTAGGTTATCGTCAACAATTTTGGGTCAAAAACTGCGTTGCATTAGGGCTGGCACAGGGCTTTTTAGAACCCATAGAAGCGACTTCAATTTTATTAACGGACTTTTCTGCTCGATTTCTTGCTGAACGTTTCCCTGCTAATAAAGATGAGGTGGATTACTTATCAATGCGTTTTAATCGCACTGTTAACCACGCATGGGAAAGGGTCGTCGAATTTGCCAAATTGCATTATTGTTTGTCAGATAGAAATGACTCGGCATTTTGGCTTGATAATCAGCGTGAAGAGACAATTCCTGAGCCGTTAAAAGAGCGGCTTAACATGTGGAAGTCATTTAGCCCTATTGCAGAGGATTTCCCCTCAAAGTTTGAGGTGTTTAACTTAGATAATTACTTATATGTTCTTTATGGGATGAAATATCCGACTCAACCGCATGATAGAGGTTTAGTCGCAAAAGCTAATTTGAATGCTTATATGAGTAACATGTCTAATGTGAAGCGCCAAATGTTTGAGGGGTTACCAGAACATAGAGAATTGATTGATAAGATTTGTACTTATGGCTTGCAAGCTATCTAAGCGCTTTATTTTAATGTGTAAAAAGGAAAAATAAAATGAAAACACAATTTGTACCTTTAAATGACGCAAGTCATAAAAATTTAGCGATTGGGGATAAGGTTGATTACAGCCTTTTTGAGACTATGCATATGCTCCCTCTTCAGGTTCAAGAGTTTATGTCTGCTGCGACCAGTTTCCCTATCGTGTTTACAAAAAACGCTCAAACTGGTGAGTTCCTCTCCATTGCGATTACTGCACTTAAGCCTAATACTAATAAGTTGCTCAAAAACGGTCAGTGGCAATGTCGCTATTTACCTATTCAAGTTCAATTGTATCCATTTGGAATGAGTTATATAGATAACGACAACATTATCTTGGGTGTCGATGTCAATAATTCATCAGTGGCAGAACATGAAGCGCATCGTTTATTTGATGATTCAGGCAATCAAACGGTCTATTTATCAAAAAAACTTGAATTGGCGAGTTTACAGGCTAGTTATCATGAGATGACAAAGTACTTTATCAAAGTGTTACTCAATCATGGACTGTTGCAACCACGTATATTAACAGTGACTACGCTTGATGGCACTAAAACTAATATTGATGGAATATATACCATTGATGAAGGAAAACTGCAGCAGCTAGACGATACGACATTGCTTGATTTTGCTAAACGAGGTTTCTATTCGGCTATTTATGCGCATCTTTGCTCATTAAATTTAATTGATTTAGTGATGGAAAAATAAACTCAATTTTATATAGTTCGTTTTAATAATATTAAAACGAACTATTATAACTGGGGCTATTTAGTTTGCTAGCATCACACTCCCAGTCAAAATAATCCAGCTTGCAAAAAACAGTTTTAAGGTTTTGACTGGGAGAAATAACGCCAGCTTGCGGGCTAACAATCCTCCGATAATTGCACCGGGTCCTGCAAATAGCACTAATTCATATAAAGCGTGACTGTGGTCGGAGAACACGTGTATTGGGCTTGCCGACCAAACGGTTATGGCCGATACCACAACGCCAACCGCGACGGCCATCTTGGCGCAGAAACCCCGTAACATCAGATAGATTACAATCAGTTCACCTACACCAACAGACAACCAAGCGGTGATGATCCCGCCAAAGTAACCAATGACCGCTAAACAAAAATAGTCTACGGATTTAAGACTATTACTTTGCAAATAGCGGCGTTGACTGCTGAAAATGATTGCTATCCCAAGCGCAATAGAGAAAAGGCTAAAACTGGTGTGGAGCGAAGAGGGCGAAGTTAGTTGCCATAACTCGCTGCTCCAAAGGCCAAGTACTGAAAAGCATGCACAAAGCAAGATACATGGAATAAAACCACACCAGGTTTTATCCGTATGGTGATGTTGTTGATAGTATCTTGACCATGAAATTGCGCCAGCAGTCATGCCAAAACACTGGATCATAAAAGACGTTGAAACGCTTTGAGTTTCTGTAAAATCTAAACTAGAGAACACTGGGATGAAAATAACGCCTCCGCCTGCTCCAGTTGAATTAGCAAAGATAGCTCCAGTTATCCCTAAAAATATAAACTTGCCATATTCTTTAATTAACTCAAATGGTTGTGCGAATTGAACAAACCAAACTATCCATGTGCTTAACAGAGTGAGCAGTACCGTTAACGACCGATAATATTGGCCGCTGAAGGTGTTTTTACGCTTAAAGGTAGGGATATATGTGAGCATCTTTTTAAGATAACTGAGTGTGGCGTTTGAGTTGTTGCGCCTATGTTATCAGTCAAAGACAGCGTTGTCACATAGGTTGATAAATATAGATTTTAATTTAACTAAATGAAATTTAAGGAATAAATTCATCTGACTTAAAAATATAAAGCTATTTGTCAAAAAAATGTAGAAATCCTGTTCTTTCTTGTGTAATTTAATGAATGACAACGCTGTCATATGCTTGTGTGATGCGTTGTTTAGTAAGGTCTGCATGAAGAGGATGAGGTCTCCTTATTCATGTGTTTGGCAGAAGTATTGCTGGTCGGGCGGCGGTACGTTTGTCTTTAATATTTGATAGTCTCTCCCCAGAAACTAGCGTTGGCTGGGTACTGTAAGCAGTGCCCAGCCATTTTTTTAGGTAGAGCGACCTTGCTTAGGATAAGCAAACAAGTTAGCGGCATTAATAAATAAAACTCGCTGGATTTTCCAGTTATAAAAGAGGCTGCGATTCATGGTTATTCATATTGCTACATTGCTTTGCAGCGTAGTGACAACTCTGGCTAAGCGTTTGTTGATGTCCATCTTGGGACTCTGGCCGAGCGTTATGCTGTGTGCGTTGAGTTTCACCGCGATAGCCGCTGTGGAGCAAATGTCGTTCACGCTTACTAATGCTGCTTTTGCGGCTGGCACTTCTTCGGCAAGCAATCCCACTCCTATCAAGATAGTGACTACCATCCAACAGCAATGGCAGTTTAATCTGCTTAAAGAGGCGCTGCGCCGCTCCGGCAAGACGTATCAAGTAGAACAAATGTCGACGCAGATGAACCAAAAACGCAATGCAGAAGAAGCACTTGCCGGCACTGTTGACGTATTTTGGAGCATGACTTCCAAAGAGCTTGAGGAAACCATGCTGCCCGTACGGATCCCACTGTTTAAGGGATTGCTTGGTAACAGATTATTAATTATCCGTAAGAGTGATGAGGCTAAGTTTGCCAACGTAAAAACACTGGCGGATTTTAAACAATTAACCGCTGGGCAAAACCGTTATTGGCCCGATGCGAGCATTCTCGAAGCCAATGGTGTGCCGTTGGTAACGAGCTATCAGTACACCAATCTATACCCTATGTTAGAAGGTGGACGGTTCGACTACCTTGCGCTTGGCGCACAGGAAATCGGCGATGAACTTGCGAGCCACCCCGATCCCGCACTTAAGATTGATAGCCATATCCTGCTGCAATATCGCTCTCCGGCCTATTTTTTTGTCTCACCAAAACGCCCCGAGTTAGCTGAGGCAATCTTAGCGGGGCTTGAACACATGATTAGCGACGGTAGCTTCGATGAAATGTTTAATCGTGAACTTAAGATTGAGCAGCTCTACCGTGATGCGCAGTTTGAGCGGCGCGTGATTATCCGCTTAGATACGCCAGATTTACATCCCTTAACGCCGATTGAACGCCAGGAGCTGTGGTTAGATCTATTTAGTATGCAAGGTGCAACATAATGAAAAATTTAGCCTTAAAAGTACAAATTGGGCTAGCTGCGGCGATATTTATGATAGTGAGCGCCTTGTTTGGGGCGTCCTATTGGTTGGCGAGCAATAAGTTAATGAGCAGCGAAATGGCCTTTGAAGACAATACGGTCGCTAATCTGCAAGTCACAATGGCACAGCCGATTTTTACCTACGATTACGAACAGATCCGGGCTGTATTATCCGTCATGTTAAAGTCTAAACAAATTTATCAAATTACCGTTGTTGATCATCGCGGTAAGCTGCTCGCAGAGGATAAACAAGCCGAGGCAGTTGCCGTCAACTATCTACAAACAAGAGAGTTACAGTTTAGCGACCAAGGTAATCCTACCGGACGCTTAACCATTACTTTTTCCATTTTGCCCGTAAAAGCGCAGTTATCCGAGTTGTTGCTGAGCTACTTTATACAGGCTTTGTTGATTTTAGCGGGCAGCCTCTTCGTGATTTTCATTATTTTAAAGCGTTTAGTGATCACCCCATTAGATAAGGTTGTCACCGCGTTAGAAGAGATTGCTAATGGTGATGGCGATTTAAGTCATCGATTACCCGTGGAGAGCGAAGATGAAATCGGCAAACTTGCCAATGCTTTCAACGGTTTTGTCGAACACATTCACGGTACGATTTCAAGGGTGCATGAAACCTCTGCTCTGCTATTGGGTGATGCTAAGGCGCTGGGCACGTTGTCGCAAAGCAACAATCAAAGGGTGCAAGCTCAGCTTAAAGAAACCGAAGCCGCGGTAACGGCCGTGACTCAATTGAGTGCCAGTGCCAACGAAGTGGCCATCAATGCTAAACGTACCGCCGAGGCGGCAACCCAAGCCGATAGAGCGGTTGACGATGGTCAGCGTCAGTTTGACTCGGGCTTAGCCATTACTCGCCAACTTGCGGCTGAGTTAGCACGTTCGGCTCAGTCGGTGTCGCAGTTACAACAGGAAACCCAGCGTATTGATGAAGTTGTAGTGGTGATCAGCAGCATTGCCGAACAGACTAATCTGCTGGCGTTAAATGCCGCCATCGAGGCCGCTAGAGCCGGTGAGCAGGGGCGTGGTTTTGCCGTCGTTGCCGATGAAGTGCGCTCTTTAGCGAGTCGCACCCAACAGGCGACGGGTGAAATCCAAAAAATGATCCAACAGGTGCAAAGCCGAGTTGCCGAAACCGTGAATGTGATGCAATCGAGTCAGACTCTCTCCAATCAAGGGGTCAATCGCTCGGAAGAAATTAAGCTCGTTCTATCTAAAGTGACTGATTTAGTTTCCAATATCAGTAATATGAATATCGAAGTTTCCCATGCGGCGCAGGAGCAGACCTGCGTCACCGAAGCGATTTCTCGTACATTAAATGATCTTGCCAATGTCTCAGGTTCAGCCTCCCTCGATAGTGAGCACTTAGCACTATCGAGTGAGCGACTGTTTCACCAAGGGGAAAGACTGCGGACGTTAGTAACTTCCTTCAGATTGTAGCCATTTCTGAAGCTAGAAAAGGAATATCATGAATAAAACGATTGCCGCCACCGCCATTTTATTTGCATTAGGTTTAAGTGCCTGTAGCCAAGCGCCTAAAACAGTGAATGTGCCAGTGCCAAGCTCAGCCGAGCTCGCCACGCCTGCGTCATTAACCCAAGCGCAATTGCAGCAGTTTGGGGATACCTTGGGCGTGAGTTATCGCGTGCTCACCAACCGACCCGATAATAACTGTGATAAAGCCGCCGCTGAAGGTCGTTGTTTTGTAGCTGAAATTGATTTTGTCCCTGGCGTTGATCTCAAAGGTCATGACTGGGCGATTTATTTTAGCCAGATGCGTCCGGTGCAATCGGTTGAAGGCAAAGAGTTTTCCATCACTCATATCAAGGGTGATCTTTATCGCATTGCGCCTACTGAGGCATTCAGCGGTTTTAACAAAGGGGTTAAAAAGACCTTAAGGTTCCGTGGTGAGCTTTGGCAACTGTCCGAAACCGATGCCATGCCAAACTATTACATCGTTGCTGGGGATTTATCGCCAGTGGTGATTGCCAGCACGCAAGTGCAGCAAGATCCTGATACTCGAATGGAAGTGCGTCCCTATGTTGAGCCGTTCACCGATATGGTGAAACAGTATCGCCGTACTGATGCGGATAAATTAGTGCCTGCGACGCCAGCGCAGTTATTTAGCAATAACCAAAATGTCAGTGAAGATGCCAGCTTAGTGGTCAATACCATTATTCCTTCGCCGCAAAAAGTGACGATCCATTCTCACGATAAAGCGGTATCACTCACCTCTGGCATTAAATTGGATGTCGCGTCAGTATTGAGTCCATCCGCTGAAAATCAGTCTTTTAAAACCGAGCAAGTGGCTGCGGCGCTTGAACGCTTAGCACGTTTGGGTGTTAAAGAGTCAGACCAAGGCTTAGTGGTGAAACTGAGCTGGCGCCAAGGCGTAGAGAGCAGTTATCTGCTGGATATCAAACCCGATGGTATCAAAATTGCAGCAGGTGATGCGGCAGGATTTTCCTATGCGTTATCGTCACTTGCTAGTTTGATTGATGTGCAGGATCTGCGCGTAAATACCATGACGATTGAGGACAGCCCAAGGTATCCATTCCGCGGTATGCATATCGATGTGGCCCGTAATTTCCACAGTAAGGCGATGATTTTTGCGCTGATTGATCAAATGGCGGCGTACAAGCTCAACAAATTGCATTTACATATGGCCGACGATGAAGGTTGGCGCTTAGAGATCGATGGCCTGCCTGAACTGACCGATATTGGTAGTAAGCGTTGCCACGATCTTGAGGAAACTACCTGTTTGCTACCGCAGCTTGGTAGTGGTCCTTTTGCCGAGTCGAGCGTTAATGGTTTCTATAGCAAACAAGACTACATCGATATTCTCAAATACGCCGATGCCCGCCAAATTCAAGTGATCCCTTCGATGGACATGCCTGGCCATAGCCGCGCGGCGATAAAATCCATGGAGGCGCGTTACCGTAAATTACTCGCCCAAGGCAAGCCTACTGAGGCGAAAGCCTATTTGTTGTCGGATGCGGCTGATACAACTGTGTATTCTTCGGTGCAGTATTACAACGACAACACCCTGAACGTCTGTATGGAATCGACCTATCAGTTTGTCGATAAAGTGATTGATGAAATTGCCAAATTACACCAAGCCGCGGGTCAACTATTAACTCGATACCATATCGGCGCCGACGAAACCGCAGGAGCGTGGAAGCAATCTCCTGAGTGTTTATCCTTTGTAGCCAATAACGATAAAGGCGTGAAATCCATCGAGGATTTAGGCGCTTACTTTATTGAGCGGATATCGAATCAACTGGCGGAAAAAGGCATCGAAGCCGCAGGTTGGAGTGATGGCATGAGCCATGTTCGCCCAAGTTATATGCCAGCTAAAGTCCAATCTAATATTTGGGATGTGATCGCCTATAAAGGATATGAGCATGCCAATCAGCAAGTGAACAACGGTTGGGATGTGGTGCTCTCTAATCCTGAAGTGCTGTATTTTGATTTTCCCTACGAAGCCGATCCTAAAGAGCACGGCTATTACTGGGCAAGCCGTGCCACCAACGCGCACAAAGTGTTTAGCTTTATGCCTGATAACTTAGTGGCGAATGCAGAGCAGTGGACCGACTTGCAAAATCTGCCTTTTGAAGCCGACGATAGGGCAAGAATCGATGAGAAAGGCAAAAAATCTGGACCACGGGAGCAAGGTAAAAATTTTGCTGGTTTACAGGGGCAGTTGTGGAGTGAAACCATTCGCAGCAACGATACCGTTGAGTACATGATTTTCCCGCGTTTATTGATGCTGGCTGAGCGTGCTTGGCATCAAGCAGAGTGGGAAGTGCCTTACCAATATCAAGGTGCATTATATAACCAAAGCACTGGGCACTTTACTGCGGCAATGCGTGACGCGCAGGCACAATCTTGGCAGCAAATGGCCAACACATTAGGGCATAAGGAGTTTATTAAACTCGATAAGGCAGGTATCGATTACCGAGTGCCGACTATCGGCGCCGAGATCCGTGACGGTAAACTGTTTGCCAACGTGGCTTATCCAGGACTTAAGATTGAGTGGCGACAAGCGAGTGGGCAATGGCAATCCTATCAAGCAGGGCAGGCGGTAACTGCGCCTGTTGAGATCCGTGCTATTGCTGCTGATGGTATCCGCAAAGGCAGAAGCTTAATCGTTAATTAATCTGTTATGTATCTGGCTGTATTTTAAAAGAAAAATACAGCCTTTTTCTTTTTCACTTTCAGTCAATTCTTTCGCCTGACATTTGATTATAAATTGCTTCAAAAAGTAAATGACAACGCTGTCATTTTTGCTGTAACATTGAGTTAACTAAAGTTGAGTGTTGTATTAACGGCATAAGTATAAGCAACGGTAGCGCTGCATTAAGAGATGAAGAGGGATGTCATGGGGTTAGTCCAGACAAAAGATCAACAACTGTTTATCGGTGTTGATGGGGGCGGCAGTAAGTGCCGAGCCACTATCTATACTGCGGACGGTACCGTTTTAGGGACAGGTGTTGCTGGGCGCGCTAATCCGTTACATGGTCTTGCGCAAACATTTGAATCCATTGAAGCATCGACGCATCAAGCTCTGTTAGATGCCGGGATGAAAGCGACTGATAGCCATTTGCTGGTGGCGGGATTGGGCCTCGCGGGAGTCAATGTGCCGCGCCTGTATCAGGATATTGTTAACTGGCAGCATCCGTTTGCCGCCATGTATGTCACCACCGATCTGCATACCGCGTGCATTGGTGCACATTGTGGTGCGGATGGTGCGGTGATTATTACCGGCACGGGTTCTTGCGGTTATGCCCATGTTGGTGATGCTAGTTTGAGCATTGGCGGCCATGGTTTTGCGTTAGGTGATAAGGGCAGTGGTGCATGGCTAGGGCTCAAAGCTGCCGAGCATGTGCTACTCGCGCTCGATGGGTTTGCCACGCCGACCGCCTTAACTGAGATGTTGTTAAGCCATTTAGGGGTGAAAGATGCCTTGGGTATCGTTGAGCACCTCGCGGGCAAGTCTTCAAGTTGTTATGCGCAGTTTGCGAGAAACGTGCTCGATTGTGCTAACGCCGGGGATCAAGTTGCTATCGCGATAGTACAAGAAGGTGCTGATTATATTAGCGAAATGGCGCGAAAACTCTTTACGCTTAACCCTGTACGTTTCTCGATGATTGGTGGCTTAGCTGAACCTTTACAGGCATGGCTTGGTAGCGATGTGGTGGCAAAGATTTCTGAGACCTTAGCGCCGCCAGAATTGGGTGCTATGTACTACGCACAGCAGCAATTTAATTCAGCAACAGTTTAATAAACAAGTCGTTTTAGCACATGAGTACTAAAACTGAATAAGTATCAGATCTGAAGGTAAAAAACATGACAAACACTATTATGGAACAAGAAGCGCGTACCGCACCGCAGAAAATTGCGGGTCAGTTAGCTGCTAACGCCGATCTTATGCAGCAGTTAGGTGAAAAACTGCGTGCTTTTGATCCTCGTTTTGTGATGATCGTTGGCCGTGGTTCCTCGGATCATGCCGGCGTGTTTGCTAAGTATCTGTTTGAAATCGAAGTCGGTGTGCCAACGTTTGCCGCTGCACCATCGGTAGCCAGCGTTTATGGTAAAACCTTGAAGTTAGAAGGCGGATTAGTGATTGTAATTTCACAATCTGGCCGCAGCCCTGATATTTTAGCCCAAGCGCGTATGGCGAAAAACGCTGGCGCGTTTTGTGTGGCGTTAGTGAACGATGAAACTGCGCCAATTAAGGACATCGTCGATGTGGTGGTGCCATTACGTGCAGGCGAAGAAAAAGCCGTTGCTGCAACCAAGAGTTACCTCGCAACTCTGTCGGCGATTTTACAATTAGCTTCGGCATGGACGCAGAGCCAATCCCTTGCCGCAGCGGTAAGCTCTTTACCACAAGCGCTGCAAATGGCGGTTGATGCTGAGCCACAACTGACGCCTGAGTCAGTTGAAAACGTTAAAAACTTAGTCGTGTTAGGCCGTGGCTTAGGTTATGCGGTGTCTAAGGAAATTGCGCTTAAGTTAAAAGAAGTGTGCTCAATCCACGCTGAAGCCTTTAGTAGCGCAGAGTTTCTCCATGGTCCAGTGACCTTAGTTGAGAAAAAACTCACGATTGTGGATGTGTGTATTGGCGATGAGTCTTACGCTAGCCATATCGAACAGATTGAAAATGTGAGCCAACGTGGTGCCGATTTAGTCCATTTAAATCAAACATCGACGGATATTCACCCACGTGTAGCGCCGTTAGCTTTGTTGCAGCGTTTTTATATTGATGTTGCCGCAGTAGCGATTGCCCGTGGTATTGATCCAGACCAACCAGCAGGGCTGAAAAAAGTCACTCAAACGCTGTAGAAGATGGTCGTTGTCGCCGTGTTAATTTAAAAAAGAGGTTTGGGATGAAATTCACTTTAATTGCCGAGCAATTATTTGATGGCGAATCCTTCCATCAGGATGTGCCTGTCACCATTGAGGATGGCCTGATTGCAAGCTTTGATACCGCTCTTGGTGCTAAAGAAGTCCGCTATACAGGAACGCTGGTGCCAGGTTTTATCGATGTGCAAGTTAACGGCGGCGGCGGAGCATTATTCAATACTAGTCCTACAGTCGCTTGCATCGAGACCATAGGCAAGGCGCATGCGCGTTTTGGCACCACAGGTTTTTTACCCACGCTGATTACCGATAATGTGCAGGTGATGGCTAAGGCGGCCGATGCCGTTGCTCTTGCGGTTGCGCAAAAAAGTGCTGGTGTATTAGGGGTGCATTTCGAAGGTCCGCATTTATCTGTGCCTAAAAAAGGCGTTCATCCACAAGGCTTTATTCGTGAGATCACCGAAGCCGAACTGGCGATATTTTGTCGTCAGGATTTAGGTATCCGCGTTGTCACCTTAGCACCTGAAAACGTTTCTCCTGAGGTGATCCGCTTATTAGTCGAGTCAGGAGTTAAGGTCTGTTTAGGGCATTCCAACGCAGATTACGATACGGTTGTTGCGGCTTTAAAGGCTGGGGCGACAGGTTTTACCCATCTATATAATGCGATGTCGCCCTTAGGTTCCCGCGAGCCTGGTGTGGTGGGTGCGGCAATTGAGAGCGAAACGGCTTGGTGTGGTTTGATTGTCGATGGTCACCATGTGCATCCTGCTGCCGCTCGAATTGCCCTACGCGCTAAACCCCGTGGCAAGATGATGTTAGTGACTGATGCCATGCCACCTGTGGGTATGGATGATGAAACCAGTTTTGAGTTGTTTGGTACTCAGGTGCTGCGAGTCGGTGACCGATTAAATGCGGTCACCGGTGAGCTGGCCGGTTGTGTTTTAGACATGGCAAGTGCAGTCCGAAATACGGTGAATATGCTTGGCTTACCGCTAGGTGAAGCGTTGAGAATGGCGGCCTTGTATCCTGCCGAGTTCCTTGGCATTGCCGATAGTGTTGGTCGGTTAGCCGTAGGGCAGCGCGCCGATTTATTGCTGCTGGATAATCAGCATCAAGTGTTGGCCAACTATATTGCTGGAAATGCGGTTTATGTTCGCCCTTAGTGTGTTGAGTCCGTAAAGCGTTAACCTTGGCCCTTGTCAGATTTTGATGACAGGGGCTAAGTTTTTTTATTGTACAGTCTGCATTTTGCTCAACATCTCGAAAAATAATTTAAATAACAATAATAAAGGATAATGGTATGAGTACGACTGCGCCGGGATCTATCGCCAATACGGGCGTTAATGCTCAGGTGGCTGCCGCGAAAAAGAGTCAGTCAAAACCGCGGTTGATGTCCCTTGATGCCCTGCGTGGCTTTGATATGTTTTGGATTTTAGGTGGCGAAGCCCTATTTGGCGCCTTGCTTATGTTGACGGGCTGGGCGGGCTGGCAATGGGGTGATACCCAAATGCACCATAGTGAGTGGCATGGGTTTCGCTTCTATGATTTGATTTTTCCGCTGTTTATTTTCCTCTCCGGTGTTGCCCTTGGATTATCGCCAAAACGCTTAGATAAACTGCCGATGCATGAGCGTATGCCTGTGTATCGCCACGGGATTAAGCGGCTGTTTCTTCTTTTATTGCTTGGGATTCTTTATAACCATGGTTGGGGAACTGGGGCGCCTGCCGATCCTGAAAAAGTCCGTTATGCCAGCGTATTAGGTCGAATTGCCTTTGCGTGGTTTTTTGCCGCCTTGCTGGTGTGGCATACCAGTTTACGGACCCAAGTGTTGGTGGCCTTGGGCATATTAGTGGCCTATGGCGCGGTGCAGCTCTGGTTGCCGTTTCCTGGTGGGCAGGCTGGAGTGTTATCACCGACTGACTCTATCAATGCTTATGTGGATAGCCTATTGCTGCCGGGTGTGAGCTATCAAGGACGAACGCCCGATCCTGAAGGCCTGTTATCGACACTGCCCGCCGTAGTCAACGCCTTAGCGGGTGTATTTGTTGGCCACTTTATTGTGAAATCACATCCTAAAGGTGAGTGGGCTAAAGTCGGCTTATTGAGTGTTGCCGGTGGTGTTTGTTTAGACTTAGGTTGGTTGCTGGATGGGGTTATTCCCGTCAATAAAGAGCTGTGGACAAGCTCTTTTGTGTTGGTCACTTCAGGTTGGAGTATGCTGCTGTTAGCGCTGTTTTATGCCCTAGTGGATGTACTGAAATGGCAAAAGCTCGCCTTTGTGTTTGTGGTAATCGGTACTAACGCCATCATTATTTATCTAGCCTCCAGCCTAGTGGATTGGAAGTATATCGCCCAGAGTGTGTTCGGTGGCGTTA
Source organism: Shewanella sp. Sh95 (assembly GCF_001308045.1). Taxonomy (NCBI): domain Bacteria; kingdom Pseudomonadati; phylum Pseudomonadota; class Gammaproteobacteria; order Alteromonadales; family Shewanellaceae; genus Shewanella; species Shewanella sp. Sh95. The sequence continues at coordinate 23,350 of NZ_LGYY01000224.1, read as the reverse complement.
TCGCGGCATTACCGGAAAATGCTCAGCCCTTAGCGGCCGTGATTGGTTTGCTCACCGTTCAATGGTTAGTGCTGTATTGGATGTATCGTCGCAATATTTTTGTGCGAATTTAATTTCTCATTATCTTGTGCTTTTATCAGGCCGCAGAGCGATATCTGCGGCTTTTTTATTTCATGTTTGATAGTTGCCATACGCATCTTTGGTTTTAAATCAGGATCTAGCTAAGCGTTTAGGGTTTATTGTGATGTTTAACGCGGTATTTTAGGATTAAATTGCAAATGACAGCGTTGTCTTTTTGTGTTGTTTGTTTTAACATCACTGAAACAATGGTGAGTTCGAATGATAACATTAGCCATTGCAGATGAGTTGCAATAGGGATGTGTGCAATACTCAGCGGATTTTTGTCCCGCAATCACCTTAAAATTAATTACTATAAGAAGCAGGTTTATGGAAATGACACTCGATAAAAGCCAGCAGAAAAGCAGTTTTATCCCCATGGCGATAGTGGCAGCCCTCTTTTTCATCCTCGGGTTTGCAACCTGGTTGAATGGTTCTTTAATGCCCTATTTAAAACAAATTTTGCAACTCAATCCCTTCCAAGCTTCATTAATCCTGTTTTCTTTCTATATCGCGGTGACCTTTACTGCACTGCCCTCGGCGTGGCTTATCCGTAAAGTGGGCTACAAAAATGGGATGGCCTTGGGCATGGGCGTGATGATGCTCGCGGGTTTACTGTTTATTCCAGCGGCGAAGACCCAAGTCTTCGCCCTATTTTTATTTGCCCAATTAGTTATGGGGGCGGGGCAGACGTTACTGCAAACCGCAGTAAATCCTTATGTTGTTCGTCTTGGGCCTGAAGAGTCAGCGGCGGCGCGTGTTAGCGTGATGGGTATTTTGAACAAAGGTGCGGGGGTGATTGCACCGTTAGTGTTCTCAGCGTTGATTTTAGATAGTTTTAAAGACCGTATCGGCACAACATTAACGCAAGTACAAATTGATGAAATGGCCAATAGTTTGGTTTTTCCTTACTTAGGCATGGCGGTGTTTATCGGTGTTTTAGCCTTGGCGGTGAAAAAATCCCCATTACCAGAATTATCTAATGAAGATGAAGTCGCTGAGCATACAGATAAAAGCCAGATTAAAGCGGCGTTATCTCACCCTAACTTAGCATTTGGTGTGTTGGCATTGTTTGTGTACGTAGCGGTAGAGGTGATCGCTGGCGATACTATAGGTACCTTTGCGCTATCTTTAGGCGTTGAGCATTACGGGGTCATGACCTCATACACTATGGTTTGCATGGTGCTGGGTTATACGCTGGGGATTATCCTTATCCCTCGCATTATTTCTCAACCGACAGCGCTGATGATTTCCGCAATTTTAGGCATATTACTCACCTTAGGCATTCTGTTTGGGGATAACAATTCCTACGCTATTGCTAACACTTTGTTGGTGCCTTTTGGGGGCGTAGCTTTACCTGATACCTTGCTATTGATTGCTTTCTTAGGATTAGCCAATGCGATTGTATGGCCTGCCGTATGGCCTCTTGCTTTGTCGGGCATGGGCAAATTGACGAGTACGGGTTCAGCACTACTGATCATGGGGATTGCCGGCGGTGCCTTTGGTCCAGTGTCTTGGGGTTTAATGAGTTCGGCAACCGAAATGGGGCAGCAGGGCGGGTATATGGTGATGTTACCTTGTTATCTGTTTATTCTCTTCTATGCAGTCAAAGGCCATAAGATGCGCAGTTGGTCTTCAAATTAATAATACATTCATGACAAAAATAACTAAGCCCTCGAAAGAGGGCTTTTTAATGACTTTTGTACTAGGGTGTTTTGTCTAATGAGATAACCCTATTAGAAAGCGTAACTAACGCTCGCGAGGACGGTATCGTCGTTTTGGTATACACCGTCGGAGACTTTTTGATCGCCACTTAAATCTGTGCCAAGCCAAGCAAGTGAAAGGCCAAATCCCATTAATTCCGTGGAGACACCAACAGAATAGTCGGAGTAACTATCGAAGCCTTCACCATCATCTAATGCATCGCCAACGTTGTAGCCGTAATGCAGATCGAGATTCCAGTTTTCGACAAACTCATAGGAATAATTGACTTCACCGTAGTGGTAATCTAAATCAGTGCCACCGTAGTCATTGGTATACCAATAGGCTACGCGAAATCCGCTAAACTCGACGCCAGCCGTTACTTCGAAATAGCCAAGATCACTCTCGCCCGAATAGTTATAGCGGTTCAGTGTCACGTCGTAGCTGACGTTATCATTGATATCACCGCCGTAGGCAACATAGAAGTCATACTCAACATCTGGGCCATTATAACCAGGTTCATCAAAGTCGACGTTACTGGCCCAGGCGCCGACGGAAAATCCTGATTCAAAACTCCAGTCTATTCCACCTTGTACAGCGGGATCTCCAGCGGTTTGCGAGACACCGCGGAAGCGATAATCGTTAGTTAAGCTAATCTCACCAGACACTTCTGCACTGGCTATGCTGGAAAATAAGCTGGTAGTAAGCGCGAGTCCAGCAAGTTGTGCTAGCCGTTTTTTCTGTAGGTTGTTATTCACGGTATTTCTCCCATTTTCTTGATTGACACGGATGCACAAGCTTCTTTTATGTTTTAAAACAGGTCTGTACATCCGATAATTTGCCAAACAACAGCCAAGGAAACTCCGTTGCTGTGACCTCATGGCGGTAAAGCTAACTCACTTTAACTTTGTTCATTGAGGCAAAATGCACCTCTGTATTACTGTGAGTTTTGTTCGAAGATGACATACACCTTGCGACAGGGGGTGACGACTTGCCACACACCTTGAAATCCCGCTGGAATAATAAAGCGATCACCTACGCTAAAGGTTTGAGATTGTCCCTCAAGATCGGTGATCACACTGGTTCCTTCGAGAATTTCACAATACTCATATTCAGTGTAGTTGATTTTCCAAGCGCCTGATTCACTTTGCCAAATTCCACTATGGAATTGATTACAAGGGCTAGAATAATGATTTTGCAATTGCTGGGTGGGATTGCCTGCAATACGCTTTTCAGGGGCGACTTGATAGCTCTCCACTGGCGATTGTGCGCTGGCAAAGCGAATGATCGACGTGACGCTCACTGTCATAAATGGCTCCGGATTATTTCATGGTGGGCATAACAAACTCAGCTTGAGTCTGTTTGCCTACAGGCCAGCGAGCGGTAATGGCTTTGCGTTTGGTATAAAAACGAACACCATCAGGGCCATGCATATGCAAAGGTCCAAAGAGTGAGCGTTTCCAGCCGCCAAAGCTATGGAAAGCCATCGGTACGGGGATTGGCACGTTAACGCCGACCATACCCACTTGCACATGGTGACAAAAATGACGGGCAGCCTCACCGCTTTGGGTGAAAATGGCGGTGCCGTTGCCAAATTCATGTTGGTTGATAAGCGTAAGTGCAGTGGGATAATCGTTGACTCGAACAATAGATAGCACAGGGCCAAAGATTTCTTCGCGATAGATCCGCATATCCGGCGTGACATGGTCGAATAAACACGCCCCTAAGAAGTAACCTTGTTGATGATCGGCAACGGTTAATTGTCGGCCGTCTACCAGTAAGGTTGCTCCTTCCTGAACTCCAGTTTCTACATAGTCAGTGACTTTGGTTAAGTGTTGTTTGGAAATAAGGGGGCCCATTTCCATCTCTGGCGTGAGGCCATTGCCCACTTTTAATTGTTGGATTTGTGGTAATAACTTGTCGACCAGTTTATCGCCCACATCGCCCACAGCCAACACCACCGATATCGCCATACAACGCTCGCCTGCACTGCCGTATGCTGCGCCCATCAGTGCACTTACCGCTTGATCTAAATCCGCGTCTGGCATCAGCAGCATATGGTTTTTGGCACCGCCTAAGGCTTGTACTCGTTTACCGTGTGTGGATGCGGTGCTGTAGATATACTCAGCGATTGGAGTGGAACCAACAAAGCTTATGGCTTGCACATCTGGATGAGTGAGCAGGGTATCGACGGCCTCTTTGTCGCCATTGATCACGTTAAACACCCCATCAGGTAAGCCAGCTTGTTTGAGCAACTCGGCAATCCGCATCACTGAACTTGGATCTTTTTCTGAGGGTTTCATAATAAAGGTGTTGCCGCAGGCAATGGCGATTGGGAACATCCACATGGGAACCATCACGGGGAAGTTAAAGGGCGCTATGCCAGCGACAACACCTAAAGCTTGATTAACGGACCAGGAATCCACACCACCGCCAACCTGTTGCGTGTGTTCCCCTTTGAGCAAGTGTGGGATACCACAGGCAAATTCAACGACTTCGAGGCCGCGGATAAGCTCTCCTTTGGCATCATCGAGCACTTTGCCGTGCTCTAGGGTGATGAGCTGCGCCAGTTCATCCATATGTTGTTCGACTAACGCTTTGAATTTAAAAAGCACACGGGCGCGATTAAGGGGCGTTACCTGTGACCAAGCGTCAAAAGCCGTTTTGGCGCTGGCAATAGCGGCAGCGACTTCATCGCTGCTGGCGAGGGATACTTGACCTCGGCATTCGCCGGTGGCTGGTTCAAAAATATCTTGGCTTCTTGTACTCGCTGGAGTGTGTTGGCCATTCACATAGTGGGTAATCTTAAGCATAGCTAACCTTTATTTTCCCTAATTTCTGGGCGTGTGATTGAAAATTGTGCATCATCCAACGGCATGAATGGCATCGCTGAGACTATTTACCATTTGGTCAATTTGATGTTTATCAACAATGAGTGGTGGGGACATGGCGATAATATCGCCCGTTGCCCGCACGAGCGTGCCTTGATGAAAACAGCGCTCGAACACCCGATAACCGCGTTTGCCAACGCCTTCGTTATTAGGTGCAAGCTGGAAACCCGCAACTAATCCGGTGTTGCGAATATCAATCACATTGGGTAACCCTTTGAGGCTATGAACGGCATCCTCGAAATAACGCTCAAGTTCGAAGCTGCGTTCAAACAACTGCTCATTTTCGTAGATTGAGAGCGTGGCGAGTGCTGCGGCGGCAGCGACTGGATGGCCCGAATAGGTATAACCGTGGAAAAATTCAATCAGTTCGGTTGGCCCTTGCATGCAAGTATCGTGGATATAATCCTGCACAAACACGGCGCCCATGGGGATGGCGCCATTATTAATGGCTTTAGCTGTGGTGATTATGTCGGGGATAACGCCCCAACGTTGGCTGGCGAATGCGGCACCTACACGGCCAAATGCGGTAATAACTTCATCAAAAATCAATAGGATGCCGTATTTTTGGGTAATTTCGCGTAGGCGCTTTAAGTAACCTTGTGGTGGTAAAATCACCCCTGCCGAACCCGACATGGGTTCAACAATAACGGCAGCAATATTTTCGGCGCCATGGAGTGTGACTAATTGTTCTAATACCTCTGCTTTTTCAGCACCGAGGCTTGGTAAGCCACGACTAAAGGCGGAATGTTGAATGTCTAAGGTATGGGGGAGATGGTCCACCCCTTGTAAAAGCTGGCCGCTGAAGGCTTTGCGATTATTGCTTAAACCTCCCACGGAGATCCCACCAAATCCTACGCCATGGTAACCCATTTCTCGGCCAATAAAGCGGGTGCGTGACGCTTGGCCATTAGCTCTGTGGTAGCAAAGTGCCATTTTAAGGGCGGTATCTACCGACTCAGAGCCTGAGTTGGTAAAGAAGACCTTATTAAGTCCTTCTGGGCTGAGTTCGGTTAAACGCTCGGCCAGTTCAAAAGCGATGGGATGGCCCATTTGGAAGGAGGGGGCGTAATCCATTTCTCGAATTTGTTTGCTGACGGCCTCACTTATCTCACGTCGACCATGGCCCGCATTACAACACCATAACCCCGCGGTTGAGTCTAATACCTTGTTGCCATTGATATCGGTGTAATACATGCCTTCAGCTTTGGCGAGTAATCGAGGGCTCGCTTTAAATTGGCGATTGGCGGTAAAAGGCATCCAATAGTGTTCAAGTGAAGGATGCTCGTGGGCGAGATTGTTGGGTGAGTCGGCCATAGATGTTTACCTTGTCCTTTTCCTTGTTAAATGGGGTCAGGTCTTCGTTAAGGGTGGCTAATATTTGCTATGCTATGTTAGAAATAATGAACATGGAAGAGTGCTGTGCAGTTATTTGTGGCAAAAATGCTATTTTTGTAAAAAATATTGAATTTTGATGTCTTAAAAGCGTAATCTAGGCAGCAGTTACAGCCTTAGGTCATCTTTGGCAGTTGTTAGTCGAGATAGCCCTTATCCTAATAAAGATAAAATAAACGAATACAAACGATTAAGAGGTCATCATGAGTACACCTAAAACACGGAGCGATTGGGAAAACCTCGCTGCAAGCCTAACAATCAATGGCAAGGCTTTTATTAACGGCGAGTATCGGGATGCTACATCAGGCAAAACCTTTGATTGCATCAGTCCAATCGATGGTCGTTTATTAGCACAAGTTGCCAGTTGCGATTTGATGGACGCCAATATCGCCGTGGCTAATGCTCGTGAGGTTTTTGAGTCTGGGGTATGGTCAAAGGCTACGCCTGTTAAACGTAAACAAGTGATGATCCGCTTTGCCGAGTTATTGGAAGAAAATGCCAATGAACTCGCTCTGTTAGAAACGTTGGATATGGGTAAACCGATACGTTTTTCAAAGGCGGTAGATATTGCGGGCGCTGCCCGTGCCATTCGTTGGTCGGGGGAAGCCATTGATAAACTCTACGATGAGCTGGCGCCGACGGCACATAATGAAATCGGCATGATTACTCGCGAACCCGTGGGCGTGGTGGCAGCGATTGTGCCTTGGAATTTCCCGCTGCTAATGGCCTGTTGGAAGTTAGGCCCAGCACTCGTGACGGGGAACAGTGTTATCCTTAAACCCTCTGAAAAATCACCGCTCACCGCCATTCGTATTGCCGAACTTGCCGTTCAAGCTGGGATCCCTAAAGGTGTACTAAACGTGCTCCCCGGTTATGGCCATACCGTCGGCAAAGCACTGGCGCTGCATATGGACGTGGATACCTTAGTCTTTACTGGCTCAACAAAAATCGCTAAGCAATTAATGATTTATGCGGGCGAGTCGAATATGAAGCGGGTCTGGTTAGAGGCGGGTGGTAAAAGCCCGAACATCGTATTTAACGATGCGCCCGATCTTAAAGCAGCGGCTGTGGCTGCCGCTGAAGCCATTGCTTTTAACCAGGGTGAAGTTTGTACTGCGGGCTCACGCTTGCTGGTGGAAGCTGGTGTTAAAGATCAGCTGATTGCACTTATAGCAGAAGAGCTCGCCTCGTGGCAGCCTGGGCATCCACTGGATCCTGCTACCGTTAGCGGCGCAGTGGTCGATAAGCAGCAATTAGATACCATCTTAAGCTATATCAAGGCGGGCCAAGATGAGGGCGCGAGCTTAGTGCATGGTGGACAACAAGTGCTGGCCGAAACGGGCGGTGTGTATGTGCAGCCAACGGTATTTTCAAATGTGAAAAACCAAATGAAAATTGCCAGTGAGGAAATCTTTGGCCCTGTATTATCTGTCATTGAATTCAATGGTATGGAGGAGGCGATTGCGATCGCTAACGATACCATCTACGGCTTAGCGGCAGGTGTTTGGACAGCGGATATCAGTAAGGCGCATAAAACGGCTAAAGCATTGCGTAGTGGTATGGTGTGGATTAACCATTATGATGGCGGCGATATGACGGCACCTTTCGGTGGATATAAGCAATCGGGTAATGGCCGAGATAAATCTCTACACTCCTTTGATAAATACACTGAAATCAAGGCAACGTGGATAGTCCTATAAGTGGATAGTGCTATAACGCTTTAACGCATACTTGGGCCTCTTTCAATGTTATTGGAAGGGGCCTTTTATTGCCTTTTTTACTTCGATGTTTTGGATTTTCATTGGTTTGCTGTGCAGAATAACTGACATTTTTCGCGATTTTATTAAAACCTTACACTCTAGATATCTAGGTTAAACCCATACACTGACTTCCTAACCTGACTTTATAAACTGTGATCTTAGCTTGTGACTTTTCATGTTAACACCATTAGAATAATCTGATTGAAAAAAAACTAATGGAGTTTGTTATGGCTGAAAAAGTTGTTGAAGTCACCACACATATGGCAAGCGGTTGGAAGGTTACAGCGCAGGTGCGGGAGCATTTGCTGGTTATTGATCAACCTAGCGCTACCAATGAAGGAGCTAACCCTTTAGAGACCTTTTTATTCTCGCTTGGTGGCTGCATTTCTGCGATAGCTAAGATGGTTGCGCGTGAACGTAATATCACTATTCACCGGTTTGATGTGCATGTGAGAGCCGTGATGAATTCGGCGGGATTATTAGGCCAACCCTCGGACGATCCTGTTGGATTTAAAGAAATCGCCATCAATGCCAGCATAGACGCCGACTTAACCGACGCACAAAAGAATGAGTTTTTAGATACTGTGTGTAATCGTTGTCCCGTCCATGACAATCTGCTGCGTCCAAGTCTGGTCACTCATCAAGTCCAGTGTTAACTCGATACTCATCTCGATTTTTTAGCGTCTTAAAAGCATAAACCCCAGTGTTCACTGGGGTTTATGTCAATCGTTATATGCTAATCGTGCTATTACGGGTTATTTTTCGGAAAGTTAGCTAACACTAACTCCGCCACTTTGCGTAATTCATTGGGGCAAATGCCATTGGTTGCTTGTACGGCCATGCCTTGTAGCACTGTGCCAATATACCGAGACAGCAGTAGCGGATCGGCATCAGCGGGGAGATCGCCCTCATCCTTTGCGCGTTGCAGGCGTTCGCATAATGCTTGCTCACCATCACGGCGACGGGTGATCAGGGTTTCTTTAATGGCTTGTCCAGCTTCACTACAGGCGAGAGCGCCTTGGACGATCAAGCAGCCATGGGGTTGGTTTTCATCCACTAAGGAAGATGCTGCGCCGTAGAGCATGGACTCAACCACTTGATAGGCTGTTTCTTTTTCAAGCGAAGGATAGAAAAATGCACAGGGGCGCTGCTCGTATAACTCGATCGCTTTCAGAAACAGCTGCTCTTTGTTACCAAAGGCGGCATATAGGCTGGGTTTGTTGATGCCCATGGCCTGAGTGAGATCGGTTAACGATGTACCTTCAAAACCTTTTCGCCAGAAGACTTCTAAGGCTTTAGCCAAAGCATCGTCGGCATCGAAGGCTCGTGGGCGACCTACGCAGGGCGTCTGGGTGACGGTTGACATCATTAGGCTCCTCAATTCTCAATTGCCCCTAGGATAGACATGGGTTTAGCTCATGTCCAGCCACTCTTGCCTGCTGTCTGCGGGTTAGGTGCGTAACTCACCAAAATATATCGTCCATTCAAGCCCACATAGCACGTTCGCTGTGGCTAGGGTGTGTTGACGTTTCAGGGTTATTTTTGCAGCAATTTGGCTGGCTTTTATGCAAGGCAAAGTCCGTGCAGTGTAGTTATTCTACATAAACGGACGATAACGCAGCAGAAAAGCCAGCCAAATGCTGCCCGAAGGGTTCGTCTGGCAAGCCCTTGCTCTTACTTTCAGTCATAAGAGCCGCTCGTCATTTGAGTAGAATAACTACACATCATTCCTCGTTTCGCGAGCACGTGCTTGCCAGAACGAACAAAATCTAATCTCGAAACGTCAACACGCCCTAATTACCTCAAAGGCTTAACTGCATGGTTTCAAGCTGTCACAAAAATTAAATACCTATCGGTACAAAATAAGTTGACAGGGTCATTTTACACTATATATTACCGCTCAGTACATAATATTTTTTACCAGTCGGTATTTATTGGTGTTGACCGAGTGTCCATCATTGATGTCTGTCTTAAACGAGATAAATGCCTGCCACATGAGGATTGTAAGATGAAAAGTAACCCACCTTTACGGATATTGATGTTGACTGCCGTGGCGGCGTTTGTCCTTTCGGCCTGTGGTGAACCAGCTGCACAGCAAAGCCAAGCTCAAGGTGCACCTAAGGTCGATGTTGCGCAGGTATTGCATGAGCGCGTTACCGAGTGGGATGAATTTACTGGTCGTTTGCAGGCGCCAGAAAGTGTGACCTTAGTACCACGTGTGTCTGGCTATATCGCGTCGGTAAACTTTAAAGAAGGCGCCTTAGTGAAAAAAGGCGATGTGCTATTTCGTATCGATGCGAGTGTGTTCGAAGCGGAAGTGGCCCGGTTAAAAGCAGATCTTGCTAGCGCGCTCTCTGCTGAGCAACTGGCCACTAACGACCTTGAGCGTGCCCGTAAGTTGTTTGATCAAAAGGCGGTATCTGCGGAATTACTCGATACCCGCGAGTCCAATAAACGCCAAACCACGGCGGCCGTAGCCTCAGTGAAAGCGGCGCTGCTGCGCGCCGAGTTGGACTTAGATTACACCCAAGTGCGCGCGCCGATTGATGGCCGAGCCTCCTACGCCAATGTCACCGCGGGTAACTATGTATCTGCGGGGCAGAGTGTATTAACCAGCTTAGTGTCGACCGCCAGCATGTATGCCTACTTCGATGTGGATGAGCAAACCTATCTGAAATACGTCAAGTTAACTGCCGAGAAAAAGCGTAACGACCCTCGTGCAGGCGATAATCCCGTGTATATGGCACTGGCTAACGAACGCGAATATCAACACATAGGCCTAGTGGACTTTGTCGATAACTCGATGGACAGACAGACGGGCACTATTCGAGTCCGTGCCACGTTTAGCAATGAAGACAACAGCTTGCTCCCTGGTCTGTTCGCCAGATTACGTACCGCAGGTAGCGGCGCCTATGACGGTATCTTAATTGACGATAAAGCCGTGGGCACGGATCTGAACAACAAGTTCGTCTTAGTGGTGGCAAACGATGGCACCTTGGAGTATCGCGGTGTCACCCTAGGTGAAAAAGTTCAAGGTTTACGCATTGTTAAGCAAGGTTTAGCGGCAGACGACAAAATCGTCGTCAATGGCATGCAAAGGGTTCGTCCTAAGATGCAAATTGAGCCACACCTGGTTGATATGGCCGACAGCGAACAGCTAGAGGCGCTTCGTCAAGCTCAATTACTGCTTGATAAACATCAAGAAAATATCACTACCCCAGACGTTGAAGTAGCGAGCCGCGGTTAAGGAATCCAACAGAATGTTGTCGCAGTTTTTTATTAAAAGACCGATATTTGCAGCCGTTCTCTCGCTGCTATTTTTTATCACAGGGGCGATTGCCGTCTGGCAGTTACCTATTACCGAATACCCTGAAGTGGTGCCTCCGACGGTCGTGGTCACCGCCAACTACCCTGGCGCGAACCCTAAAGTCATCGCCGAAACGGTTGCCTCGCCCTTAGAGCAGGAAATCAACGGCGTCGAAGACATGCTGTATATGTCATCGCAGGCGACGTCCGATGGACGCATGACCTTGACCATCACCTTTGCCATTGGCACCGATGTGGACAGAGCGCAAACCCAAGTACAGAGCCGGGTAGACCGTGCTATGCCACGTTTACCGCAGGAAGTTCAACGCCTCGGGATTGTGACCGAAAAATCATCCCCCGATTTAACCATGGTGGTGCATTTACTGTCGCCGGATAACCGTTATGACATGCTGTATTTGTCTAACTACGCGGCGCTCAACGTAAAAGATGAGTTAGCACGCATCAAAGGCGTGGGCGCGGTGCGTTTATTCGGTGCGGGCGAATATAGTCTGCGGATCTGGCTTGACCCGAATAAAGTCTCGGCGCTTGGCATGTCGCCAGCTGAAATTATTGCCGCCGTACGTGAGCAAAATCAGCAAGCGGCAGCGGGCAGTTTAGGGGCGCAGCCTAGTGGTAATGCCGACTTCCAACTCTTGATTAACGTTAAGGGGCGTCTGACTGAACTGTCAGAATTCGAAGACATTATTATCAAGGTCGGTCAAAACGGTGAGGTGATCCGTCTTAAGGATGTGGCGCGTGTCGAACTCGGTGCAACCAGCTATGCGCTGCGTTCATTGCTGGATAACAAGGATGCGGTCGCTATTCCGGTATTCCAAGCATCGGGCTCAAATGCGATTCAAATCTCCGACGATGTGCGCGCCGAAATGGCAAGACTGGCGAAGTCATTCCCCGAAGGGCTGCAATACGAAATTGTGTACGATCCGACCGTGTTTGTGCGTGGTTCTATCCAAGCGGTGGTGAAAACCTTGCTCGAAGCCGTGCTCTTAGTGGTGTTAGTGGTGGTGCTGTTCCTGCAGACTTGGCGCGCATCGATTATTCCGCTGGTGGCCGTGCCTGTATCTTTGGTGGGTACTTTCGCCTTTATGCACTTGATGGGCTTCTCGCTCAATGCGCTGTCGCTGTTCGGTCTGGTGCTCGCTATCGGTATCGTGGTTGACGATGCCATCGTCGTGGTGGAAAACGTCGAGCGTAATATTGCCGCAGGGTTAAGCCCAATTGCCGCAACACAAAAAGCGATGAAAGAAGTGACTGGGCCGATTGTGGCAACCACCTTAGTGTTGGCCGCAGTGTTTATTCCGACCGCCTTTATGAGCGGATTAACGGGGCAGTTTTATAAGCAGTTTGCGCTGACTATCACGATTTCGACCTTTATTTCGGCCATTAACTCGCTCACTTTGAGCCCAGCGTTATCGGCGTTGTTACTCAAGGGCCATGATGCGCCTAAAGATGCGCTCACTCGGTTGATGGATAAGCTGTTTGGTGGTTGGTTATTTACCCCATTCAATCGCTTATTCAACCGTGCATCAGAAGGTTATGGCTATGTAGTGCGTAAGGTGATCCGTTTTGGTGGCATTATCGGACTGGTGTATCTGGGCATGGTTGCGCTTACGGGCGTGCAATTTGTAAATACCCCAACGGGCTATGTGCCCGGCCAAGATAAACAGTATTTAGTGGCATTTGCCCAATTACCGGATGCGGCCTCACTCGAGCGTACCGACGCGGTGATCAAGAAAATGTCCGACATCGCCTTAAATCACCCCGGTGTGGCGCACTCGATTGCCTTCCCCGGCTTGAGTATCAACGGTTTTACCAATAGTCCTAACTCGGGTGTCGTGTTTGTTGCCCTAGATGATTTTGAGTTACGTAAGCGTCCTGAACTGTCGGCGAATGCGATTGCCGGCCAATTAAATCAGCAATTTGCTGGTATTCAGGATGCGTTTATTGCCATCTTCCCGCCGCCACCTGTGCAAGGCCTCGGCACTATTGGAGGGTTCCGTCTGCAAATTCAAGACAGAGCCAACCTTGGTTATGAGGCCTTGTATCAGGTGACCCAACAAGTAATGTACAAGGCGTGGGCCGATCCACAATTAGCGGGGATTTTCTCTAGCTATCAAGTGAACGTGCCACAACTTGAACTGGATATCGATCGGACTAAAGCGAAACAGCAGGCAGTGTCGCTCGATCAAATTTTCCAGACATTACAAACCTATATGGGCTCGACCTATGTCAACGATTTCAATCGTTTCGGTCGAACCTATCAGGTGAATATGCAGGCCGACGAAGCATTCCGTCAAAGCCCGCAGCAGATTAGTCAGCTAAAAGTGCCGAATGTGAATGGCGATATGATCCCACTCGGCTCCTTTATCAATGTGAGCCAGAGTGCGGGGCCCGATCGCGTGATGCACTATAACGGTTTCACCACGGCTGAGATTAACGGTGGCCCAGCACCCGGTGTGAGTTCGGGCCAAGCGCAGGCGGCGATTGAGAAAATCCTCGCCGAGACTTTGCCGATAGGCATGACCTACGAGTGGACTGAGCTGACCTATCAGCAGATCCTCGCGGGTAACACTGGCTTGCTCGTGTTCCCGTTGGTGATCCTGCTGGTGTTTATGGTGCTGGCGGCGCAGTACGAGAGTTTGAGTTTACCATTGGCGATTATCTTAATTATCCCAATGACCTTACTCTCAGCGCTCAGTGGTGTACTTATCTATGGCGGTGATAATAATATTTTCACCCAGATTGGTCTTATCGTCCTCGTGGGCTTAGCGACCAAGAACGCGATTCTGATTGTCGAATTTGCCAAGGAAAAACAAGACCATGGTATGGAAGTGATGGAGTCGATTCTCGAGGCGGCGCGCTTACGTTTACGCCCCATCTTGATGACCTCTATCGCCTTTATTATGGGCGTGGTGCCCATGGTGTTTTCGACAGGCGCAGGGGCTGAAATGCGTCAAGCCATGGGGGTTGCGGTATTTGCTGGCATGATTGGGGTGACGCTGTTTGGTTTGATCCTGACACCATTGTTTTACTATGCCTTAGCAAAACGCGCCCGTCATAGTACAGCATCAGAGGTCTAACTTGGCTGTGTTATAAGTTCTATTTTATATCGATAAAAAGACCTGAAATTTCAGGTCTTTTTTGTATTTTGCAGCTAATTATCAAGGTATTGACTATATTTTAGTGAAGGACAAATAATTTATTAGGAAAATTCAATGAATGCCTTTCAGCCCCATGACTTCAAAGTCAATATTGATGTAAGGCATGCTTTATTAGCCGTTGCGACGGCATTGGATTTTGTTGGGGTGGACGATTTGCACCACGGACATAGGGTTGGCTATATGGCTTACGAATGTGCGAATGTGCTCGGCTGGCCCGATGAAAAAAAGCAGTTTGCCTATTTTGCCGGACTTATTCATGATTGCGGCGTTTCTTCCTCCGAAGAGCACTTACGTCTGCTCAAATTAATGCAGCCAGAAGATGCGCAGTGCCATAGTCAACGTGGCTATGAGGCATTGCTTAAATGCCCGATTTTAGATGTTTTTGCGCCTGTCGTTCTTTACCACCACACACCTTGGCTTGAGTTGCAATCCCATGAGCTTTCCGTATTTGACCGTGATATTGCAGCACTGATTTTCTTAGCGGATCGTACCGACTTTTTAAGAGCCAGATATACACATGGTTGTCATGAGGAGCTGATTACATTGCATGAAAGTATGGTCGCAGAGAATTTATTGGCTCACAGTGGAACCTTATTTGAACCAGAAATGGTCAATGCAATGTGTCAACTGGTCAAAAAGGATGGCTTTTGGTACAACATGGATGCAACTCATGTTGAGTTATTAGGTCTGGAGTTCAAAGCTAATCACTTTTACGACAAAGAATTAGATATTGAGGGGGTGAAGCAGTTAGCGCGATTTTTAGCTCGAATAGTTGATGCTAAGAGTCCCTATACATTTCACCATTCAGAAAAAGTCGCACTGTTAGCAAAATTAGTGGCAAAGGACTGCGGTGTATCAGATACCGATGCTGAATTATTGTACGTTGCTGGATTATTACATGATGTCGGTAAGCTCAAAACGCCTGACCTGTTGCTGTATAAAGAAGGCAAATTAACAAAGGAAGAGTATTCGATTGTCAAACGTCATACCGTTGATACAGAGCATACTTTACATCGTTTTTTCCCTAAGTCTGTAATAGGCGAATGGGCATCAAATCACCATGAACGTCTCGATGGTTCTGGCTATCCCTTCAGTAAACAGCAGGAACAATTAGATTTACCTTCGCGTATTCTTGCTGTGGTCGATGTTTTTCAGGCGTTGACTCAAAAGCGACCCTATCGAGGCTCTTTATCGCTATCAGAGATTGGCGACATTATGCAGCCCATGGTCGATAAAGGGCAGTTAGATGCAGGTGTTTACAGCATTTTGTTGGCAGATATAGATAATTTTTATCAATTATCAACCCAAGAATTTTCAGCTTAATATTCATTGTTGTTAGAGCAGTAAAGCATCATCAATCGGATTAAACTGTGTTGCTGCATCCATCAGTGATTTTGCTGTCAGTTGGGGGACGCCATAGACTTCTGTCTTAACGTCATATTTTTGCGTTATTTTCTCAAGCAAGATTGCAAAATCACCATCGCCAGAAAGCAGTATTACGGTATCCACATTGGGAGCGGTATCGAGTACATCAATTGTGATCCCAACATCCCAATCTCCCTTTGCTGATCCGTCACTGCGCTGGATAAAGGGCTTAAGTTTTAACTCAAAGCCGATATGTCTCAAAGCATCTTGAAACTTAAGCTGGCCATCATCACCTCGATGAATGGCATAGGCGACAGCACTGACAATATTTCCTTGCGCACTCAAGTGTTGCCAGAGTTTACGATAGTTAAACTGGCGCTGATAGGCCTCACGGCAGGTGTAATAAATGTTTTGCACATCGACAAAGAGGGCGATTCTTTTCAAGGGATAAGTTATGGCTATCAGTTGGAAGACTCTGTGCACTATAGCACAGCAAGGTAGCTAATGGCGCGAGCAGGCAAAAACAGCAATGGATCTAGTCGGTAATGGCCAAGTTTAGCTTTACTTAACGGATTTTTAGTTAGGTTAATGGATTGATTATTTAAAGTATTGCGCCGGTGTGGTGCCGGTATATTGCTTAAAAAAGCTGATAAAGGCGCTGTTACTGTTATGCGTCGGACTTGATTTTGCAGATCATGTAGGTTGAATAAAACATAGAAGGAACTCATCTGAAACCTAAATGAAAAAGCCAAGGGACTGCTCCCTTGGCTTTTATGATTTAAGCAAACGCATTATTTCGCGCCTGTTTACATCATGGCGATAAATTAGGCTTTTGCCGTTTGTTCCTGCTGTTTGGCTGCCTCTTGTGCCGCTAACTCTTGTGCTTTAATGGCCGCTTCGAGTTTTGCTTCAACATAACCCGGTGAATGGGTCGCGGCCGAGATTAAACGGTACATTGCCGGGATGACGAACAGGGTGACAAAGGTCGCAAAGGCCATGCCGAAAAAAACCACAGTCCCCACCGCAATCCGGCTCTCAGAGCCTGCGCCCGTTGAGAAAATCAGCGGTATCGCGCCGACTAAGGTGGTGAAGGCCGTCATCAAAATCGGGCGTAAACGGCGGGTTGAGGCATCGATAATGGCTTTATCTAAGGCTAAACCTCGGTCACGCAGTTGATTGGCAAACTCGACAATTAAGATCCCGTTTTTGGTCACCATGCCAATCAACATGATCATGCCGATCTGGCTATAGATGTTAATACCTTGGCTGGTCACTAACAGGCCGAGGAAACCTCCAAATACTCCCATTGGTACGGTAAACATCACCACTAGGGGGTTGATAAAACTCTCAAATTGCGCAGCGAGTACCAAGTAAGCCACCAGTAGCGCTAAACCGAATACAATAAAAATACTACTTTGGTTTTCTTTAAAGTCTTTTGATTCACCGGTATAGCCAATGGAAATATCCTTGGGTAATAACTCTATGGACTTGTTTTCCAAGAACGTTAAGGCCTCGCCTAAGGTGTAACCTTTACTGATGTTGGCCTTAAGGGTGATGGATTTTTGTTTATTGGTATGGCTCAATCTTTGCGCTGAGGCCACTTCTTCGATATGGGTGACCGTATCGAGCGTGACTAATTCGCCCTTGGCTGAACGCATATAGATTTGGCTTAAATCGCCGACGTTGTTAAAACTGTTTTCATCACCGCGCAGATACACATCGTACTCTTCGCCGCGATCCACATAGGTGGTTTCTTTACGACCGCCGAGCATCACTTCTAAGGTTTGTGAGACGTCATCGACGCTGATCCCAAGTTCTGCTGCGCGCTCTTTATCAACGCTGACAATCAGTTCCGGTGTGGTTTCGGCGTAATCCAGATCCGCGCCTTCCATCATCGGGCTGGCATTGGCTTGCTCTTTTAACACCTGTGCCCATTTAAACAGTTCCGCATAATCTGAGCCACCCAGTACAAATTGTACTGGTTCACTCGATTGCCCCCTAAAGCCTGGCATCATAGGGCGAACCATCACATCGGGAATATCTTTCAATGCCTTACTTATAATCCCGAGCGCCTGTTGCGCCGTGACATTGCGATGTTCCCAATCCTCTAGCTGCATGATCACATAGCCAGTTTGATCGCCAGCACGACCACCGAAGGCAGGGGCTTGCACACTGAAAGAACGCAATACACCTTGGCCAAGGAGTGGCATTAATCTGTCTTCGACGATATCCATGTTCGCCGTCATACGGTTATAGCTAGTGCCCTCGGCGCCTTTCACAAAGGCGTAGAGTACACCGCGGTCTTCCTGCGGCGCTAATTGCGAGGGGACTTGCTGCATTAACCATGCACTACCGCCAATACAGGCGAGAATGACCAGTGGTGCCAGTAATCTAAAGCGGATCGCATGGGTTACACCCACACGGTAAACCCTTTCCATGCGCGCAAAACCACTATCCACAATGCGATTGAAACGGTTAGGTTTTACATTGGCTTTGAGTAATTTGCTACTCAATACTGGCGTTAGCGTGAGGGCAATGAGGGATGAGAACAGTACAGACACTGCCAGCATCACGGAAAACTCGGTAAAGAGTAAACCGACCATGCCATCCATAAATGAAATCGGCAGGAACACCATGACTAACACCGCGGTGGTTGCCACGACCGCAAAGCCCACTTCCCGCGTGCCTTTGTAAGCCGCAAGCAGCGGCTCTTCGCCTTTTTCGATATGGTGGAAAATGTTTTCGACCACCACAATCGCATCGTCGACCACGAGACCAATGGCGAGGATTAATGCCATTAATGTCAGTAGGTTAATTGAATAACCTAGCATGTTGGCGGCAATAAAGGCGGAAATTAATGATACTGGAACCGTTACCGCGGGGATAAGGGTTGCCCTTGCTTGACCGATAAAGATATACAGCACTAACACCACGAGGGCGCCAGTGACATAGAGGGTGTTGTAGACCTCGTTGATTGAGCGGTCAATAAAGACGGTGGAGTCAAAGTCGACTACAAGACTGGTGCCATCGGGTAAAAAGTCTTGAATTTTATCGACTTCTTTATGGACTTCCTGAGCGACTACTAATGGGTTTGCATCGGATTGAGTGATCACCCCTAAGCTTAGGTTAACAATACCATCACTTTTAAAGGTGGAGTTTTCATTCTGTGCGCCCACGGCAACATCGGCCACATCTTTTAAATAGATAGGTGTCCCGTCGCTGGCGGTGCGTACGACTAAATAGTCAAAATCCTTTGGGGTGTAATAGAGCCTTTTGGTACGCACCGACATCACTGTGGTATCGTTACGCACTTGGCCGCCAGGGGTTTCGATGTTCTCTTTACGTAGGGCGCTGGTAATATCGGTGACGGTGACGTTGCGCCCCGCCATTTGCTCGGGTCTGAGCTTGACATACATGACCTTATAAAGACCACCCGAAATGCTGATGGAACTCACGCCGCTGATCAGACTGAATCTGTCTTCTAAAACCCGCTGGGCATAATCGGTCAGCTGGGTTCTGTCCATCACGGTTGAACTTAAGTTCACATACACGGAGGGTTCGCCTGAGCCATTGTCCTTCGATACTACAGGATCGTTAGCGTCTTCCGGCAGACGGCGCTGGGCACGGGCCACGGCATCACGCACATCACTCACCCCTTCGGTTAAGTTCCAACCGAGGAGGAATTTGACCGTGATCCGCGAGCTACCATTACGAGTGGTAGAGGTGATTTCATCGATACCGCTGATCCCCGTGAGTTCATCCTCAAGAGTCTTGGTGATTTGACTTTCCATAATCGCTGCCGATGCACCGGAATAACTGGTGCTGACTGTCACCACTGGGCTTTCAACATCGGGCATTTCCCGCACTGAAAGTTTAGTAAAGGACACTAAGCCAAACACGCACAGCAATAAGCTTAAAACGATCGCGACGACGGGGCGTTTAACAGAGACATCGGACAGCCACATTATTTCGTCTCCGCAGTGTTGACGTCTGACTTGGCCGGGCGGTTATTACTATTCTTAGCTTCAAGAGCGACTTCATTGATTTTTAAGCCATCGCGCATATTCACAAGCCCTTGAACCACCACTTTATCGCCAATTTTAAGGCCGCTATCGATAAGCACTTGGTCGCCAACACGGGCACCCAAAATCACTTCGGTGCGATGGGCGATATGATCCTCGCCAACCACATACACATAGCGCTTAGTGCCTGAATATTCTAGGGCTTGCACTGGCACTATGGGGGCCGAAATCGGTGGGAAGGTGATGGTTGATGACATCATCATGCCAGGTTTTAAGCGATTATCGCTATTTTCAAATTGTACGCGGATCTTCAGGTTTAAGGTTTCTTCATTCACGCGGGGATCGATGGCGACCACTTTGCCGATAAAGGTTTGTCCTGGCCAAGCTCGGCTGGTGGCCGATACTGGCATGCCAATGCTAAGTTGTGACAGAAAATGTTCAGGCACTTGTAAGTCCAGTCGCATGCTGGATAAATCATCTAAGGTCATTAACTCTGTGCCAATACTTACCATCTTACCTTCGCTAAAATTAATCAGGCCGGTTTTACCGGCAAAAGGTGCGATCAGTGAGTGATAATGTAAATCTGCTTGCGCAGAGGCTAAGCGTGCTCTGGCAATATCGACACTGGCTTTTTGAGCATCGATTTCGGTTTGAGTGATGGCATTGCGGCTGATAAGTTTTTCAAACTCTCTGAGCTTGCGGGTTTCATCATTTAAAAAGGCATTGGCTTCAGCCACCGCGGCTTGAGCTTTCATATCATCGAGTTCGATTAGCAACTGGCCTTTTTTCACTGTTTGATTCGAAGTCACGGCAATTTGTTTAATTTTGCCGGTGACTTGCGGCGCGATCACCACTGCGCGCTCAGCGGCCAGTTTACCAATCAGTGAAATAGATTGAGCCAGTGGATGTTCAACCACTTCCCCTGTGACAACCGGCACGGTACGCATAAGCTGGGGGGCACTTTCGGGTTTGGCAGCCTGCAATACATCACTAAAGCTCACAGCGGCGGCAACCGCCGCAACTAAGGCAATGGCTATTATGGTTTTTTTCATTGGAATAATTATCTCGCACAAAGACGGTTAACAGGCGTTAGCACTAATGGCGCTATTCTAGTGAATAACCGTCATCAGGTGGGTAAAAGTTTGTAAAGTTAAGCACTCGAAAGTGAAAGAAATTGTGTTTTGTGTCGAGATACCCCATGGCAATCTCATTCGCCCCATTCGAAGTGCATACGATAGCTGAGTTATTCTGCTAAGGATGTGCTTGTGTTCGTATTTTTTCTATCGGATCTACGGCTGATTGAATTTGCGGATACTGGCTTAAAATTGCCTCAAGACGACCATCTTGGCCCATGCTTTCAAGGCCTTTGTTAAATTCGTCGATCAAGGTGGACTGATCCGTTATCGCCAAAGAGACGCCCAGATGGAATACCTCTGTGGCGATGGGGTCTCCTACCTGCTCGAAAGTATCGGCATATTCACTTTGATTTTTCTTGATTAAATATTGAGCAAGATTGTGGCCGATTAACACTAAGTCAATGCGTTTTAGAAACAATTTCTTAAGATTCATTTCGTCGGAATTACCTTCCTCTGTCGTGAGTCCTGTGGCGGCTATTTCGGGTGGATTGGCGTAACCGCGGCCAATGCCGATGGTAAAGGGCTTAAGTTCGCTTAATTGACTAAAACGTAACGGATTATCTTTACGTTTGTAGAAGACAATCTGTACGGCTTGTATCGGTGCAGAATAATGCGCCCATTGCTCACGTTCTTTGCGGTACCAAAGTCCAATAATGCCATCGGCTTGGCCGGTTTTTACCAGTAATGCTGCTCGCGCAAAGGGATAAAACTTAACGCTGGCATTGTAGCCTTGGCGTTTAAAGGCCTCTTTAACGACTTGGGCTACGCCACCTTGCTCGGGTAACGAATCGGCATAAAAGGGCGGATAATTGGTCGCAACTAAGTTTAAATCTCGTCCTGCAAAACTGCGGGAAGGCAATCCTAACAACAGCAATACAAGGCTTAAATTTATCAGCAGTTTGAAGTCCATACGCATCCCTAACGTTAAAGCGTTATTTGCTGAGTATAGGGGGTGTTAAGCCGATGAGTTGAATTTTGTATAGAGAGGTAAGTTATCGCTTACTCGATATGGAGTCGACTCGTTATCCTTTTATTGAATAATAAAAAGGGCTTATGGATTAAACCTATAAGCCCTGAATCGATTTAAAGTGCTACCTGCTCACCCTTATATAGCCCGCGGGTGAGTTTATTGTCGTCTATCAGTAATAATTCTCCTGACTGACCATCCTTAATACTACTATCTATTGCAATGATTTTATTATGGTAAAGTCCAAGTACTCGTTCCTGTGAAGTGTGGCCGACGATAATATGATCAACCTTAAAGTAGTTTAGGATTCGGTCGATTTCGGGTTCAGCGAGTGCATCTTTAAAGTAGCCACGGTACCAAGTGGGGCCATTAGTGAAAAACAGGAAATTCAACAGATCGTTTTGTTTTAAATCTTCTTTTTTATCGTCTAAATGTTGACGGAATAACTGATTAGCATCGCTGATATTGAGTTTACGCTCGACCCATTCAGGGCTTATTCCACCGTGCATAAACAGCAGATTATTGATCTTTACTAGAGTATTTTTACTGCGAAGCCAACGGCCGATTTCGGTGTCTTTGTTGTACAGCGCATCATAGCTGCGATTGAGTAATTCCGCCGAGGTTTTATAGCGCTCATTCACATAACGTAAGTCGCCGCGAAACACTATTTGCTCGTGGTTGCCCATAAGTAAATGTAATCGACCACCAGCGGCTTGGGCTTGCTTATCTAACTCATATAAAAACCACAGAACTTCGTTAACTTGGTGACCACGGTCGAACATATCTCCCGTCATGACCATATGGCCGTCACCAAAGGTCCAGTGATTATTTTCATCGATAATCTGATGGGCTTTCAGCAGGTTAATCATCACATCGAATTGCCCATGCACATCGCTTAAGGCCACTATCTTGCCTGCATGAGTGTAGGTATCAGCTTCAACTTTGGGAGCATCGGTATGGCGTTTGGGCTGTGGCAAGTTGCCACAATCATTTGGGCGAGCCAATTGATTGTTTGCGATAGGGGTTTGTTTTAACTGACTCTGGCAGATCCAGTAGGCGGTATTTTGGTTACCTTGGTCGAGGAAAACATAAGGACCATCGGTCACGGATGATGGCGTAAGTTCAGTGCTAAATGCGCCAACAGAAAATAAACTTAGCAAAGTAAACAGTGTAGCCTGAGCCGAAGTGAGTCTCTTCTTTAATGCGAGCGAAGATATATCCTGTGGTTGAGGTGTCGAGTGACCGAAACCATGGCGGAAGAGCGTGTGCATTCAAAGCTCCTGAGTTATGAAACGTGGCTTATGTGGGGTTGGTTAGCATAATGTTAATGACTTGGTAGGGCAAGGGATCCTATGTTGGGATATTTTCATGGTGAGAACGCTTTATCCTGAAGGATCCCCTCATAAATCAGCCATAGCATAGCCATATTTGAGCAACTGATTGGCGAATAATACCCAGGCCGCCAGCAATTCTTTCTCCGGGATTTGATAATCAGGCCGCCTGAGTACCTCCAA
>NZ_LGYY01000036.1:0-36728 GCF_001308045.1 Shewanella sp. Sh95 | reverse complement strand
TTTTGAATACATAGAAGTTGATTACAACAAAACCAGAAGGCATAGTTCACTTGGCTATTTAAGCCCTGAGAATTTTGAACTGAAACACAGTGCTTAGTTAAGTGTCCAGAGTTAGCGGATCAGATCAATCCTGCTCTTGCATCATTTGATTAATCACTTCGGCGAGGAAGTGCTGCATGAGTTTTAGACTTTGCTGTTTATTGAGGTTGAGTTGGATTTGCTGTGTAATTTCATGATTGAGCTCACCTATCTGCTCCCTCATTAAGGCGAGTTCTTGCTGGGCTAACTGAGTTTGATGTTGCTGTTCCTTCATTTGTTGCTGTTGTTGTTCTAGCAGTTTTTCTTGTGCTTTCTCTTGGCGCTTTTTGAGATCCATATTAAAGCCAATTGCACCAACGCCGATAGAATTATCTTCATCATCTCGGATATCAAACTTTGTCATCTGGTAAATAATTTCACCACGGGGAGTTGGTATTGGCTCTTCAAAATGCAGAGCATCGTGGCGATGGTTTACCCGTTGATCGTTCTGTTGGTAGAGTTGAGCAAGAGGAGCTGGGAAGAGTTCAAAATCCATGGCACCGATAATTTTTCGCCGTTCGATACCGAGTACTTCACAATATTTATGATTGACCAAGGTGTATCTGCCATTTAAGTCTTTGATATAAATGATG
The DNA here is from genome assembly GCF_001308045.1 of Shewanella sp. Sh95. Lineage (NCBI taxonomy): Bacteria > Pseudomonadati > Pseudomonadota > Gammaproteobacteria > Alteromonadales > Shewanellaceae > Shewanella > Shewanella sp. Sh95. The sequence goes on along the minus strand of NZ_LGYY01000036.1, from coordinate 36,057 downwards.
GTAGATGCAAAGTCTAATAAAGATCTTAATTGTTCCTTATGTCGATTCAATTCCTGTTGAACATGTTGTTGACTAAGTAACTGTTGTTCCAGTGCGAGATTGCTGGCATCTAAACTCGCCATAGCGATTTCAAGCTGTTGAGTACGCGATAAAAAAGTCTTTGCGAGTAATCCGACTTCGTCATGGCGCTCTTTGGCTTTGAGTTCGATGGAGGCAGAGTCATTGCGTTTAAGCGCTCTGACCATTTCCATTATAGGAGCCATGATTAGCCTATGTTGCAGTATGAACAAGGATATAAGGCCTAGCATTTGGATTGCGACTAAAGAAAGCCCCACCTTTTCAATCAGTTTTTTAGCGGTGTCTTGTAACGGCGCGACTGGTGTGACGACTAAAATTTTCCAATAAGTATGGGGCATAAGAAAAACAGAAACGAGTGAAGGCGCCTTTAGGACAGGATCCATTGTCAATGCGATTGAAGCGATACGTCGGGGTGTTGTGAAATGGTTTTTCGCGTTGTCATTCACAATTGCAGAGAGCATTTCTCGCTCATTATCGCTGCTTAATCGAGTGAGATTATCCATTTGCTCTTGAGTAAAAACGCGCTCAGCAATTGCTTGGTCGATAAAACTGCGATCTGCCAACTGAAGCGCTGATGCTATAGGAGTAAAAGCGTGCTCTACTTTAGCTAACGCATCAAAGCTCATTAAATGGTGTGTCGTATCAGACTGAGATTGGCGTGTATTATCACGATTAGGAAAAGCCAGTATTTGATTTTGATGGTCAATAGCCACGACATAGCCACTGACATCCAACATGGCATTGCGTAACAGCTGGTTGAGTTTTTCTAGACTAATATCCGTGGTAGCTGCACCGATAAATTGATGATCTACCCACATGGCGCTTGATGCGGTAACCATAGGTTCATGGGTTGTGGGATCGACATAGGATTTAGACCAAAAGACTTTACCCGCGGGGAAAAAACGGGTTGGTCGATACCATTCTTCAGTATGATAACTTGGGAAGTTATCACTGTTGTAGCTGTCTATCGCTACCAACTCACCGCGAATATTGTGCGCCCAAAACAAGCTGTCACGGAACTTTTGCCGATTAAATGCGCCTGGCTCAGGCCAAATACCTCCACCAGAGATGATGTCTTTTTGACTTTCTATCGAAAGTAAAACGGGAATACTTTTACTGAGCTGTTCAGGTTCATGGCGGTAGAGCATGGCGATTTGACTAATCGCATTCACTTGATTTTCGACTTGTGAGGTCATCTCCTGCAGTTTAGCAATAATTATTTGACCGTGATTCTGATTAAGCAACGTCTGTTGCTCACTGATTTGTTGGGTCTGGATATTAAGGATGACCCAAGCAGTACTGAAAATCAGTATGCTGGCGATGATGAGTTGGAGCAAGCTGAGCTTAAACGGCAGGCTTTTTTGCCATTGGGTTAACGAGGCTTGTGGCGCAAAGATAGGCCGTTTATCCATGTTATACGGGGTCCAAATGCCGCGATCATTGAGCCAGTTTAGCTTTTTTTGATCTAATTGCCATTGGCTTAAATCAAAGTTAAGTCATAACACTAACTAAAGTTATAAATGGAGAGGCATAAAAATAAGGCAGACCTTAAGTCTGCCTATTGAAACTTATTTATAGAGTGACGGTTTATCTGAGCCGCTGAGAATTGGCACAATAAACAGTAATAACATCACTAGATAACCACTAAAGGCAACGACCATCCATTCGGCCATTGTCACTCCCATAAATTGCCATGGCACATCGGTACACATACCCGTCGGCATCATGATGGCAGGAAACCATTCATGCAGTGGCATCCAGGCTGGAAATTCGGGTAAAAACGAGCAGGTAGAAAATGGTGAGGGATTGTTTTGCATATCCACTAAGGCTAATGCTAGCTTTAGGCCCCATGTTGCGCTTATTGCCCAACCCAGTGCACCCAAAATTCGAACGATACGGTACTTTGGCACCGTCATTCCCACAAGTCCTGCAGCCAAAATACCGAATACAGCGAGTCTTTGGTAGATACACATCACACAGGGATCTAATTTCATCACGTATTGAAAATATAAAGCGGCCGCTTCAAGGACAATCGCAGAGCCTGTCAGAATAAACCAAGATGCACGGGAATGGGCAAAGCGAGTGAATGCTGTCAAAAGTGAACTCCATATCAACAAAAAACGCCCTTGAAGATAGGGCGTTTGTTTGACTGTACTGAACTCATAAAGTTCAGTCAACTCTGATATTTATGTTAGTGAGCTGCCGCAGGCGCTAAGGCTTCCTTAACACTGTGGTGCAAAATTGCATGGGAATCATAGAAATACTGCGTCATTTGCTCTAAGAAACCCATTTGAATCGCCATTACACCCACAACCGATAGGACGATCGTGTAAGGCAATGCCATCCATACCATTCTGCCGTAGGACAAGCGGATGAGTGGTGCAAGTGCTGATGTCAGTAAGAACAGGAATGCAGCTTGACCATTGGGTGTTGCAACTGAAGGCAAGTTAGTTCCAGTGTTAATTGCCACAGCCAACAGGTCGAATTGATCGCGGGTAATTTGACCATTAATCAAAGCCGCTTTGACTTCGTTAATGTAGACCGTCCCCACAAACACGTTATCACTGACCATAGAGAGTAAACCGTTAGCAATATAGAAAATCACTAATTGGGTATTGCCTTCGTGGTTCAGCGCCCATTGGATCACGGGAGCAAATAGTTGTTGATCAATAATCACTGCGACCACGGCAAAGAATACCGCTAACAGCGCCGTAAAGGGGAGAGCTTCTTCGAAGGCTTTTCCTAGGGCATGTTCATCGGTAATACCGTTAAAGGCAGTAGCTAAAATAATCACGGATAAACCAATCAAGCCGACAGAGGCTAAATGTAACGCAAGACCTGCAATCAACCAGACCCCAATAATGGCTTGAACAATAAGCTTCATTTTATCTTTATTGGTACGACGAGCATCTTCATAGGCTGCATAGTCACAGAGGATTTTATGAACAGCATCAGGTAATTGCGCACCGTATCCAAAGATACGGAATTTTTCGACTAAGTAGCAGGTTAAGATACCAGCAATCAGGACCGGCACGGTAACTGGTGACATACGAATTGCAAACTCACCAAACTGCCAGTTAGCTTGGGCGGCAATAATTAAGTTTTGAGGTTCGCCAACCATAGTACACACGCCACCTAATGCGGTACCAACGCCTGCGTGCATCAATAGGTTACGTAAGAAGCCACGGAAAGACTCCAGCTCAGCTTCGTTGAGTTGGGCATCACCTTCCTCGTTTTTATCTTCTGAAGTATGGTCATGATCGGCAGAGAAATCTTTACCCGAGGCAACTTTGTGGTAAATAGAGTAAAAGCCCACTGCAACGGTAATAATTACTGCAATAACGGTTAAAGCATCTAAAAAGGCGGATAGGAATGCTGAGGCTAAACAAAACATTAAAGACACTAAGATTTTAGATCGGACTTTGGTGATCATCTTAGTAAACACGAATAGCAGCAGTTGCTTCATGAAGTAAATGCCAGCCACCATGAACACTAGCAATAATAACACTTCAAGGTTAGCTTCAATTTCGTGTAGTACTTGACTGGCTGAAGTCATGCCAATTGCAACCGCTTCGATGGCTAACAAACCGCCGGGTTGTAATGGATAGCATTTTAACGCCATTGCCAGGGTGAAAATAAATTCAAGCACTAATACCCAACCAGCCACAAAGGGACTGACATAGAAAAAGAGTATTGGATTGATTATTAAAAACGACAGTATTGCGATCTTGTACCACTTAGGTGAGTTACCTAAGAAGTTTCCAATAAACGCCTGACTCATTGTCATCGGCATGGCATCCTCTCTTCTAATTATGTTTTAAATTTCACAAGTTATTGTTAGTGACATATGTTTTAGGATTCAGTCTAGCCTAAAGAGAATGCTAATGTAACGAGTTACTCAAACCCAGATTTCAAAAAGCGGAGCTAATCGGCAAAATTGGTACAATTGCTATTGATTTGTGTCGATTTATTAAACATTTTTGTGACAATTGTACGCTGATGAAGCGGGGAGTTTCAGTCAATGGTTTCCATTTTTTACCGCTCTGGTATGATCAGTGACCATTATTAAAGCACAACAACTGGATAAGTGGGCTGATGATTATCAATGCCAAAGGACCTGCAAGTTTTGCAGAGAAGTATATTGTAAGATCGATTTGGGAAAATAAGTTTCCTCCAGGGTCCATTTTACCGGCTGAACGTGAGCTTTCTGAATTGATCGGCGTGACCCGGACGACGTTGCGTGAGGTGTTACAGCGTTTAGCGCGTGATGGTTGGTTGAAAATTCAACATGGCAAGCCGACTCGTGTCAATAATTTTTGGGAAACTTCGGGTCTGAATATTCTTGAGACGATTGCAGATCTCAACCCTGAGGGCTTTCCTGTATTAGTGGACCAATTACTCTCTGCTCGTACCAATGTGAGTGCAATTTATTTCCGTGGCGCACTGCGCAACAGCCCTGATACTGCGATGGAAGTATTGGCTAAAATCCATCAGTTAGAGGATACCGCTGAATCCTTTGCCGAGTATGATTATCTGTTGCATCATACGTTAGCGTTCTCATCGGGTAATCCGCTTTATGTATTGATCTTGAATGGCTTTAAGGGACTATACAGTCGAGTTGGGCGTTACTATTTTAGTAGTCCAGAGGCTCGTCAGTTGGCACTTAATTTTTATAAAGAGTTAGAACTGTTAGCGAAAGCGAAAAACTATCTCGATGTGCCTGCATTAATGCGTACCTATGGGATCAATAGTGGCAAAATGTGGCTGCAATTGCGTGATGATATGCCGTCTTCAATTGCTCAACAGGATTCGCATTCGTAGCTGACGCTGAGCATTCACTATCTGGGTGCTTGCTAACATCAGGTCAAATAAAATATGAAAGCCGTTTTCGCTAAAACGGCTTTTTTGTATGTTGTCTTACCACGGGTTATCAGTCCGCTTTGGGCTGCTCTGGGCATGTAGCTAATAATGTAATGCTATTATCAGCGTTGGCTTGTTCAAGGCTAACACTAAAACCCCAAAGACGGTGCAGATGCTTGAGCACTTCTTTGTAGCTATTAGCAAGTGGGATATCTTTGTTGGGAACATACCTTAGCGTAAGGGATCTGTCGCCGTTTATTTCAACATTATGCACTTGAATATTGGGTTCAATATTAGACAAATTGTACTGCTGCGATAATAAATTACGAATATCTTGATAGCCCTGTTCATCGTGGATGGCGGATACGGATAAATAGTTACGTTTTTCATCATCATGGATGCCAAACAGCTTGAATTGACGGATCACTCTTGGTGACAGGTATTGGCTGATAAAACTCTCATCCTTAAAGTTCTGCATCGCAAAGTGTAGGGTTTCGAGCCAATTACTCCCCGCAATATCCGGAAACCAGGCTTTGTCTTCATCAGTCGGAGCCTCACAGATGCGCCTAATATCGGTAAACATCGCAAACCCTAGGGCATAGGGATTGATACCGCTGTAGTATCGGCTGTTATATTCAGGCTGCGCTACGACGCCCGTATGGCTTTGCAAAAACTCCATCATAAAGCGGTCAGTGACAACACCATCATCGTATAAATGATTCAAAATAGTGTAGTGCCAAAAGGTTGCCCACCCCTCATTCATGACTTGTGTTTGTTTTTGCGGATAAAAATATTGTGCCATTTTGCGTACGATCCGGATAATTTCCCGCTGCCATGACTCCAGCAATGGCGCATTTTTTTCAATAAAATAAAGAATGTTTTCCTGCGGCTCGGCGGGAAAACGGCGCTTAGTGGTCGACGGTTGCTGCTGTTGATGGGTGGGAATAGTGCGCCACAAATCGTTCACTTGGCTTTGCAGGTAGGCCTCGCGATCTTTTTGCCTCGCTTGTTCTTCCCTAAAAGAGATTTCAGCAGGACGTTTATATCTATCAACGCCATAGTTCATTAAGGCGTGGCAGGAGTCAATCACGCTTTCAACTTGCTCGACACCGTATTTTTGCTCGCAATCGCTGATATAGTTTTTAGCGAACACCAAATAGTCGATAATCGAACTCGCATCGGTCCAGGTTTTAAATAGGTAATTGTTTTTAAAAAAACTATTATGTCCAAAACAGGCGTGCGCCATTACTAATGCTTGCATCGTGATGGTGTTTTCTTCCATGAGATAGGCGATGCAAGGGTTGGAGTTGATCACGATTTCATAGGCGAGCCCCATTTGTCCACGTTTGTAGCCTTGTTCAGTCTCAATAAAGCGTTTGCCAAAAGACCAATGGGTATAGCCTATGGGCATCCCAATACCGGCATAGGCATCCATCATCTGCTCTGCGGTGATGATTTCGATTTGATTCGGATAGGCGTTTAATTTGTAAATTGCTGCCACCCGTTCAATTTCCTTTAAATAACTTTGTAGCAGCTCAAAACTCCAGTCTGGACCATCGCTTAAGGCTGTACGTGTTTTTGCTTCTTTAATCCCCATAGAGCCCCCTTAAACCGCCTGTTTTTTAAATAATTCTCTAAAGACAGGGTAGATATCTTCGGCTTGACGAATATGTTGTACCGCTATGTTGTCGTAGTGTTGTTTTAGGGATTCGTATTCACGCCACAGGGTTTGATGGGCACGATTGGTGATTTCGATGTAGCTGTAATAGCGCACCAGTGGCAATATTTTTTGTTCTAACCATTGCCTACAGGTTGGTGAATCGTCGGCCCAATTGTCGCCGTCGGATGCTTGCGCGGCGTAAATATTCCACTCATTGGCAGGGTAACGCGCCTGTTGAATTTCGTGCATTAATTTCAAGGCGCTCGACACTATGGTGCCGCCAGTTTCCTGGGAATAGAAGAACTCATGTTCGTCTACTTCCTTCGCTTGGGTATGGTGACGGATATAGACCACCTCGAGGTTTTTGTAGGTACGAGTGAGGAACAAGTACAGCAAGATATAGAAACGTTTCGCCATATCTTTTGTCGCTTGATCCATCGAGCCTGACACGTCCATTAAGCAGAACATGACCGCTTGGCTTGAGGGCACCTCGCGCCTTGCAAAGTTGTTGAAGCGTAAGTCAAAGGTATCGATAAACGGTACTTTAGCAATCTTCTGCTTTAACTCCTCAATTTGTGCTTTTAAATCCAAAATCAGCTCAGCTTTTGTTCCAGGTATATTTTCAAGCTCTGCCAGTTCCTGTTCCAACTCTTTGAGCAATTTCTTTTTACTCGCCGACATGGCGATACGGCGCGCTAAGGATGAACGCAGTGAGCGCACAATATTGATATTGGCAGGCACCCCATCATTGGTGAATCCCGCACGGTAGATTTGATACTCAACGAGCTTGTTGAGACGGTTTTTTTGTAGATTCGGTAGCTCTAAATCTTCAAATAACAACTCAAGGTATTCATCCTTTGAGATTTCAAATGCAAAGTCATCATTACCTTCACCTGAATCGGAGGCATCACCTTTACCCGCTCCGCCGCCAGCACCTCCCGGTGGTCTGTCAATTTTATCGCCACGGGTAAATTGGTCATTCCCTGGGTGAACTCTGTCTCTTACGCCTCCTTTACCTTGATGGAACATAGGTTCACTGATATCCCGTGTGGGAATACTGATTTTTTCACCTTTATCTACATCCGTTACACTGCGACGCGTGACGGCATCGCTGACGGCTTTTTTGATTTGTTGCTTATATCGGTTGATAAAGCGTTGGCGGTTGACTGTGCTTTTTCCTTTCGCATTCAATCGCCTATCGATAAAGTTCGCCATACGCACCTCCCAAATCCCAGCGAAGGCTTTGGCAAGACCAAAGCCTCGTTTTTAGTGAGCGCAAGTTTTAAGAGGATTTACGAACCCGTAAATACCACTCAGACAGGAGTCTGACTTGTTTTTTGGTATAGCCTTTCTCCATCATTCGATTGACAAAATCATCGTGTTTACGTTGATCGTCAGTCGAGGTTTTGGCGTTAAAGGAAATGACTGGCAGTAAGTCCTCTGTATTCGAGAACATTTTCTTCTCGATCACAGTGCGTAGTTTTTCATAGCTGGTCCACAGTGGGTTATGGCCCTCATGACTTGCGCGAGCGCGCAGGACAAAGTTGACAATTTCGTTACGGAAATCTTTTGGATTACTGATGCCCGCAGGTTTTTCGATTTTTTCAAGTTCGGCATTCAGTGCGGCGCGGTCAAACAACTGGCCCGTTTCTGGATCGCGATATTCTTGATCCTGAATCCAAAAATCGGCATAGGTGACATAACGGTCGAAGATATTTTGGCCGTATTCAGAGTAGGACTCTAAATAGGCGGTTTGGATTTCTTTACCGATAAATTCGACATATTTAGGAATTAAGTAGCCTTTTAAAAACTCCAGATAACGTTCGGCGGTATCGCTAGGGAATTGCTCCTGCTCAATTTGCCGTTCAAGCACATAGAATAAATGCACTGGATTAGCGGCAATTTCGGAATGGTCAAAGTTAAATACCCGTGACAGGATCTTAAAGGCAAAACGGGTAGAAAGACCGTTCATTCCCTCATCGACGCCTGCATAATCGCGATATTCTTGGTAGGATTTTGCTTTAGGATCAGTATCTTTTAAGCTCTCACCATCATAAACTCGCATTTTCGAGTAGATAGAAGAGTTTTCTGGGACTTTTAGCCTTGATAGTACGCTAAATTGCGCTAGGGTTTCTATGGTTCCGGGGGCGCAAGGTGCTTGAGATAGCTCGGAATTTTGTATGAGCTTTTTGTAAATCTGCAGTTCTTCTGATACCCGAAGACAATAGGGCACTTTGACAATATAAACCCTGTCGAGGAATGCTTCGTTGTTCTTGTTATTTTTAAAGGTTGACCATTCTGACTCATTAGAGTGTGCCAAAATAATCCCGCTATAGGGCAGGGCAGACAAGCCTTCCGTGCCGTTATAGTTACCTTCTTGCGTCGCGGTCAGCAGTGGATGTAGCACCTTAATCGGCGCCTTAAACATTTCCACAAACTCCATTATCCCTTGGTTAGCGCGGCATAATGCGCCGGAGTAGGCATAGGCATCGGCATCATCTTGGGAGTAATGTTCCAGTTGACGAATGTCAACCTTACCCACCAAAGAGGAAATATCTTGGTTGTTCTCATCCCCAGGCTCGGTTTTGGCAATCGCCAATTGATCGAGAATAGAGGGATAGACTTTGACCACGCGGAATTTAGAAATATCGCCACCAAACTCGTGCAGACGTTTCACCGCCCAAGGTGACATGATGGTTTTGAGATAACGGCTGGGAATATTGAATTCATCCCGCAATAGTTGACCATCTTCGTCCACATCAAAGAGACAGAAGGGATGATCATTCACCGGGCTTCTTACCCCATTAGCGCTCAGAATATAAATGGGCACTTTTTGCATCAATGATTTAAGTTTTTCTGCCAGTGATGACTTACCGCCACCCACTGGGCCGAGTAAGTATAAAATTTGCTTAGATTCTTCTAAGCCTTGGGCTGAGTGTTTTAGGTAGGCAACGATTTGCTCAATCGCATCTTCCATACCGTAAAAGTCTTTAAATGCGGGATAGCGTGAGATGAGACGATTCGAAAAGATACGGCTTAGGGTTGGATTTTTAGCTGTATCGATAATTTCAGCATCACCGATGGCGAGCAGTAATCGCTCAGATGCTGACATATAAGCACTGCGATCTTCTTTACAGATATCCAGAAATTCCTGCAAAGTGTATTCTTCATCGAGTTTTTGTTCGTAGCGCTTTTGGTAATGCTCGAAAATGCCCATATAAACCCCCTGAAACGCCAGTGATGTTATGGAAGGGATAACTGATTTTTCAGCTTCCTACACTAATCTTAGACACAAACTTGCATGCTGTGTCAAAAAAATATCAAATAAAAACAATAACAAATGATTGCAATTGCAATTATTGCACTTGTAGTTATCAGGTGAAGTTTAACGGGAAGTCGAAGATGAATGATTTTTGAGGTAATAAAAAAGAGCCACTTGGGCTCTTTTTAAGGATCGCTGAGAGACGATTAACCCGCGAAGTTTTGGTTCACGAAGTCCCAGTTAACTAATTGCCAGAAGTGGGCCAAGTAGTCAGGACGTACGTTGCGGTAATCGATGTAGTAAGCGTGTTCCCATACGTCAACAGTCAGGATTGGTGTCACAGTGCTGTCAGTCAGAGGTGTTGCAGCATTGCTAGTGTTGACGATAGCAACAGTGCCATCGGCTTTTTTCACTAACCAAGTCCAAGCGCTACCAAAGTTGTTTACCGCAGAATCAGTAAATTGTGCTTTGAATGCGTCGAATGAGCCGAAAGCCGCGTTGATGGCATCAGCCACAGGACCTGTTGGCTCACCGCCAGCGTTAGGCGCTAAGCAGTTCCAGTAGAAAGTATGGTTCCAAACTTGAGCTGCGTTGTTAAATACGCCACCAGTAGAAGTTTTGATGATTTCTTCTAAAGATTTACCTGCGAAATCGGTTCCTTCGATCAAACCGTTTAGCTTAACAACGTAAGTGTTGTGATGCTTGCCGTAGTGGTATTCAATGGTTTCTTGAGAAATGTGTGGTTCTAGTGCGTTCTTTGCATATGGTAATGCGGGTAATTCGAAAGCCATTAGTATCTCTCCATGGTCTTAGGTTATCGTTTTTTAAACGTGCTCACTGGACACTATTGTACCGATAAAATTTGTGATGTGAATCATTGTTTGGCTAATTGATTAGATAGGCGTCATCGAAAAACTAATTGCAGGCCATAACCTTACAAACTGTGGGATTTTGTTCTGTGCTTAGCTGTCGTACAATAGCCATCATTGAGTCAATGTCATCATACTTAGGAATTAAAATGGAAACAGTAGAGAAAATTAAACAGCAGATCGCTGAAAACCCAATCATTGTATACATGAAGGGTTCTCCTAAATTACCTAGCTGTGGTTTTTCATCTCAGGTAGCCCAAATCATGATTAACTGCGGCGAGCAGTTTGCGTTTGTGGATATTCTCCAGCACCCAGATATTCGTGCTGAATTACCTAAGTATGCAAACTGGCCAACCTTCCCACAACTGTGGATTGAAGGCGAGCTGATTGGTGGCTGTGATATCGTGGTTGATATGTACCAAAAAGGCGAATTACAGCCATTAATCAAAGCGACTGCAGAAAAGTACAAAACTGCAGAGTAATTACTCGTCACAGAGCGATGAAGAATAACAAAAAGCCGCTAAGTGAATAACTTAGCGGCTTTTTTATTGCCATATTCCTACTGAGTCAGGAATTGAAGGGCAACACTTAGTGTGATGCCGCATCTCGATCGTGGTGTTTGCTCGCAGGTAATAGCAGATTCATGGTAATGGCGACAATCCCGCAAAGACTAATGCCTGTAAGGCTAAAGGAACCAATACCAAAGGCCATACCGCCAATACCGAAGACTAAGGTGACACCGACAATGCTTAAGTTACGCGGCTCGGATAAGTCCACGTGATTACGGATTAAGGTATTTAATCCTACAGCGGCAATTGAACCAAATAACAAACACATAATGCCGCCCATAACTGGAACGGGGATAGTTTGCATCAGTGCCCCTAATTTACCTACAAACGCCAAGGTAATGGCAGTGATGGCTGTCCATGTCATGATCCTTGGGTCGAAGTTACGGGTTAAGGTGACTGCACCTGTGACTTCTGAATAGGTGGTGTTTGGTGGACCACCGAAGGCTGCTGCGGCGATTGTTGCTACGCCGTCACCAGTTAAGGTGCGGTGCAGGCCAGGTTTTTTCATAAAATCCTTACCAGTGACATTGGAAATAGCCAAGATGTCACCGATATGTTCAACCGCAGGAGCAATGGCAACAGGGATCATAAACGCAATCGCATGCCAGTTAAATTCGGGGGCGACAAATTTTGGAATGGCGATCCAACTTGCTGCAGTGACTACCGCAAAATCGACGATACCAAATGCTAGACTCAGGCTGTAGCCAACGATAATGCCAGCAAGAATGGGCATCACCTTGAGTAACCCTTTAGCAAAAATCGCTACGGCAATGGTGGTACAAAGGGATACAAGCGAAATGATTAATGCCGTATTGGTTGCGACTAAGGTTAGACTGCCGTCGCCACTTTTGCCCAGCGCCATATTCACGGCAACAGGCGCTAAGCCTAGGCCAATGATAATGATGACGGGTCCTACAACTACAGGTGGTAACAGCCGATGAATAAAGTCAGTGCCGCGTACTTTAACTAAGGCGCCTAGGCATACATAGACCGCGCCTGCGGCCATGATACCGCCCATGGTTGATGGGATCCCCCAAGTTTGTACCCCGTAAAGAATCGGGGCGATAAAAGCGAAGGAGGAAGCCAGAAAAATAGGCACTTGGCGTTTAGTGATTAATTGAAATAGTAGGGTACCAATACCTGCGGTAAAGAGTGCAACACTGGTGTCGAGCCCGGTTAACAGTGGCATCAGTACCAGGGCGCCAAATGCGACAAACAGCATTTGTGCGCCCTGCAATGGAATAGCAAGTCGTCTCATTTATTATTCTCGTAAATTTAGGGTAAACCGCGAGATGATAACAGTTTGTTGCAATATGATCTTTATTAAATGATGTATTTGCGGGTGGCGATCACTGTTTTATGGCTTGTCAGAGTAGCGATCCTTATTCAGAGTATCGAATAAGGCTAAGACTCGCTAAAGGCGCGAACTATGGTACAATTTGCACTATCTGATGTTACTTCAACTACCCAAAGATGCTGAAATTTCTATTAAAGCCAAGCTTAGTCGCGTTTTTATACTGCCTGTTTACCGTTAATAGCCTGCAAGCTGTTGAAGTGAGTAAATTAGATGTCGCCGATGTACCGGTCACTTCCCGTGCGGTTCCAGAGCGTAATAGTGCGCTGAAAACCGCTTTAGAAAAAGTGATCATTAAAAACACGGGGACGGCCCGTTCTTTGGACAATAGCGTGATCCAATCGCAGTTAGCCAATCCTGATGCCTTGCTAAGTCAATTTGGTTATGTTGAACAAAATGGTCAATTGCTGCTGAAAGCAAATTTCGAGCATAGACGGATTGTGTCCTTGTTGCGTCAAGCACAACTCCCAGTATGGGGCACCCAGCGTCCATTGACCCTGTTTTGGGTGGCGATGCCCGGTGAAGGTGACACCATTCTATTAAGTGATTCTTCCACATCGACCGAGCGTCAGGCGTTTAGTTCTTTCTCTGATGAACGTGGGATACCTGTGCTATTGCCTATCCTCGATCTTGATGAACTCATGGGGATTAACCCGAACGATGTCAAAGGCATGTTTGCAGATATCGTGGCCAGTGTCTCTGGACGTTATCAAGCTGATTTCTTAGCGCTTGTTGCCATTGAGCCAGCAGGGAACCAGGTACGTTATCGCTTAAATCTGTATTCTAAAACTACGATTGATTCATTAACGCCACCATTGTTTAGTTTTAATGGCAGTGCCGAAAATAGTGCGCAGGCGATCACAGCGATGATGGCTGCCCTAGGGGATTACTATTTTACTAAGTATGCTATTGCGGATACTGGTGAGCAGGTTGGCGCCAGTGTGACCTTTGTGAACATTGATAAAATGGCACAAGTTGTCGAGGTGGAGAAGTATTTAAAACAACTGAGTGCGGTTAAGAATGCGACTTTGTCGCGCATTCAAGGTAACACTGTGACTTTTTCGTTAGATCTATTTGGCTCACAGACAGACTTTGAGCGTTTATTAAGTTTAGAGCCGAGAATTTCGGTGGTCGCTCCTGGAGAGTTTTCCGCCAGTGCGAGCCCTGCAGGTAAAACTGTCTATCAATGGCGGTTACCTTAAACTTCCCTCGTAGAGGCTGGGAAATACTCTACCCAGTCGCGTGGGGTTGATAATTTATTGATATTGAGACGTACGAGTGCCATTAAACTCACCGCTACAACTTTCATTGCCGGTTTATCTGCCAGACGATGAAACTTTTAATAGTTATTATCCTGCAGCGGGTAATGATGAACTTATTCAAAAGCTGCGCGCTAATGCTGAGGGGCATGGTGAAGCGGCTATCTATGTTTGGGGACCCGTAAAATCGGGACGTACTCACTTAATGCATGCCGCCTGTGCCCATGCGAATGAACTCGACCGCCGCAGCTTTTATCTGCCACTTGGGATCCATGCGAGTATTTCGACGGCGCTATTAGAAGGTTTGGAACAACTTGATTTGATTTGCATTGATGATGTGGACGACATCGCAGGCCATCCAGTTTGGGAAGAGGCGATTTTTGATCTGTATAATCGTGTTGCTGAAAATAAACATTGCGCGCTGGTGGTGAGTGGTCGGTCTGCGCCTGCGGATGCCGGATTTTTATTACCCGATTTAGTCTCAAGAATGCAGTGGGGACTCAATTATCAACTCCAGCCAATGGCTGATGATGAAAAACTCGCAGCATTGCAACGCCGTGCTGCCATGCGTGGGCTACAATTACCTGAAGACGTTGGGCGTTTTTTGCTCAACCGAATGGCAAGAGACCTACGTACTCTGTTTGATGTGTTAGATAAACTTGATAAAGCATCTTTAGTGCATCAGCGCAAACTCACCATTCCTTTTGCAAAAGAAATGCTGCACCTCTGAGCTGATACCTTATTAGCAAAAAGCCCGTCGCATAATTACGACGGGCTTTTTTATATCTTCAAATGAGCTGAAATACTGAAATCTTGTCTATCTGCTCGCTTAGATCAAGTGACTACTGCTGCGGATGGCGATGACGATCGCCACTGAAGCGCAGCTCTGGCTCGGCTATGCTATCGCGACTGGCTGCGGTACTACTTTGTTGTCCTTTCACAATGGCTGCATTGGGCGATATCCCTAATGTTTGACGCCAGCTTTGCCCTTGGGTCATCGGGATGGGCTCGGGCAGGCTTGCTAGCAAGGTAATACCATCTAACTCGGGTAACATACCATCGATCACTAAGGCGGCACGGTTGAGCAAATTATCGGCGCCAATGCGGCCTCTTTGTCCCCAGTTGACGATAATCGTATCCGCGGTGATTACATCGGGTGCATTTGTCACTGCTACATCCCGCAGGATCTGATAGCGATAGCTCATCATCGCTTCTTCAAATAGCATTGCAGTGTCTTCGCGGGTGCTGGAATAATTGTAAAAATCATTGGCGATATCACTGGAGAAAAACGTACTGACATCCGAAGGTTGGTAGGCTTTTTGGGTGGCAGTGGCTTTCGCACCCAAGAAGCTCACTCCAGCAAGCCCAGTCATTTCGGTACTCGTGAGGGGATAACTGCGGCTTACTTGATCTGAAATCAAACTCTTACTGGCATTTCGGCGACTATAGTCATCCAATAGTCTTGGACCTGTAAGTGATGCGTGCACGCTTCTTGGGAAGAAGTCATTAGCGTGGGCGAGCTCATGGTATAAGAGTGAGGCGAGGTCAGGGTTAATTTGAGCCAGAGTCCGTGTGGCGCGCGTAGTGATTGGGAAGCCCTGTGAAGCATATTGATTATTTTTAACGTAACGCCATGGCATGATGAAATTCAGCTCATTGCCAAAGCTACTGCGATAATCTGGCGCTTCGTTGATGGTATCGCGCTGCATAGGTGTCAGCCAAAGGTCGTTGGGGTCGAGATAAATCGCCCCTGTAACAACCCAATAGAAAGATGGGCGCACATCATAACTAATCACCACTGCGGTGACCGATTGTAGCAGGCGGGCAAAGTCACTATTAGGATCCATCTGCCGTAAAAATGCGGCAAAATTGTCCCCCATCCAATCGTGGGACACTAATACCCGATCAAGAATCGTATCGACATCAAGGTTATCTGAAACTTGGCCTATGAGTGGCAATTGATTGATTGTACAAGCCTCTTTTAACTGATTCGAGTACACACAGCTCGTTAACGCACTGGCATAAGGTGAGGTTGGATGATAAGCATGAGTACGCGCAAGTGGCGTATCAAAGTAACTGGAGCTTATCGTGGGCGCTGCCGTGGTTAATACAAAGGCTTCATCTGTCACTACATTACCGTTAATCGTGGCTGATGCCCTAAGACGGGTTAAGGTATCTTGAGCAACAGCGGGTGCGGTAAAGAGGGGTCTAAAGGGATCGCTTATGTCAAGGCTGACATCGGGGCCTTCGGCGATACACCAATTGACATTGGCGGCACTGAGGCCGGCTTGCTGACCAATTCGCAAGCTTACATCGTTACCCTCAACGGCTTGATGGTCTTGACGAATATTCAGCAATCCGCCCGTGTTGTTATCGGCATTAATGCTGATGTCACCCGTCACATTGGTATTGGCGCCGGTGATTTGTAAGCGAAAGCGGTAGCTGCCCACGGCCGGGAGCTCCATCGCTAATACAGGACTATTTTGACTAACGAGTTCAATGCTGGGGCCTTCGAGTTGTTGCCAACGGAAGGTGAGATCCTGCGAATCGCGATTACCTAGGCTGGCAATAATGGCACCGGATTGTCCTACACCATATTGAGATTCCGTCTTAAACCGAATTGCACCAGTATCTGTGGTCACTAATGGTGTGACTGAGGTACAACGTGGCACATTGGTTGTGGGAGGCGTAACTGTGCCGCCATCGCTGTTGCTATCACCTCCGCCGCCACAGGCGCTCAATGTTGCTGCTGCGGCTATGATACTGAATCGACGAATTGGGCCCCATATTTCCATCATGACTCACTCCAATTAATTCGCTGTTATTGTTTGTTTTTGTTGTTTGACAGGCACGATTCACCGTCATTTATTGGCACAAAAAATGACTATAGCACGCTCTTTTAGTTACAAAAAGCGATCGAAGGTAGCTTAAATGTTATGGATTGTTTGTAGTGATTATTGGAGATAGGCGGGGCATTGATCATTTTGACTAAAAACGGATGGACTGACGCAGAGAGTGTGTCGGGCAATAAAAAGCGCGGTGTAAATCAACCGCGCTTTACTATATTCGGAATATTAGTCTTGCTTATCGGATTTTTTCTTCAGACCTAGGCCGAGTTCACGTCCACGGATACGAGCATAAAACGGGAACGCGACTAACAGCGCGCCAATGAGCAGGACCTCAATAATGGCAAAGGCCAATGCATCGGTCGTGACATACAACAAGGTGAGGGCGTGCAGCATATATAAGCATAAAATAAAGCTCGCCCATGCGTAGGTGTAAGGATTACCTTTTAAAATGCCTTTGATGGGAAGCAATAAAGGCACTATCCATAATAGACTGAATAATAAGGTATATTCCCCATTTATGCCTTGACCAATAAACCAGCCGCCCAGCAGCAGAACAAGGGCAAGGTAGCCTAAGCGGCTAAGTGTCAGTAGAGAGCTTGAGGTCATGATTTTCCTAATCTAAACATCTTGGAACAGTGGTGAAATAGCCTGAACAACTTAGAGAATATTCAGTACATTTTCCGGTGGACGACCAACGGCTGCCTGTTGATTAGCCAGTACGATTGGGCGTTCAATCAATTTTGGCGTCTTGACCATGGCGTCGATAAGTTGTTCTTCGGTTAAAGCCGGATTGGCAAGACCTAGTGCTTGATACTCGTCTTCCTTAGTGCGCATTAACTCACGGGCGCTGAGTTTGAGCGTGGCTAAAATTCCACGAATATCAGCGGCGCTTGGAGGGGTTTTAAGGTATTCCACTATTGTGATTTCGCAGCCTTGTTGCTCGAGTAGGGCTAAGGTTTCGCGGCTCTTTGAACAACGTGGGTTATGGTAAATCGTTGCTTGGGTCATAGTACTCATGCTCAATCGGCTAAAACAATGGCGCGGATGATAGCAGAAAAAACAGCGCCCCGTCAGGGTGTTCGGGGCGCGATTATAGGCTGTAGAGATAAAATGGCTGATTTTACTTTAGGGCATCCATTTCTTTATCTGCCTGTTTAAATTGGCGGATACGTGCTTCGATTCGCGCCAGTTGTAATGGATTACCTTCCGAGGCGCGGTAAGCAAAGTTAAGCTGATCGATAGCGCCCTTATAGTTAGCGCCTAGCGCCATTAACTCGGCATTGGAGAAATACTCCATCCCTTGGTTACCAAGTTTCTTGTAGGCAAGATTTAACAACTGATAGGGCAGTTGATTCTGCTTATCGAGGAAAATCATATCTTCGAGCAGCGGAATCGCTTTAGCGGGGTCACCAGCCTCGATATAGATATTGGCTAAGTTAGCGTTGATCACCTGCGAAGTGGGTTTCATCTTCCGCTGAGTTTCGAGTAACTGAGTTGCCTGGGCATAATCCTTACGTTCGTTAAGCAAATCCGTCTTAGTATCGAGATAAAACAAGTTGTTATCATCGATTTTTAATAGTTCATCGACAATTTTTTCGGATTCATCAAACTTCTTCAATCTAAACAGTGCTAATGCTTTGCCGTAGAGGGCCGCCTCTTTAAAGCTGTAGGTTTGCTTATTGAGCTGCTTTTCAAACATGCTCAATACCGCATCGTCGCTATAACTGGAAAAACGCACCTGAATACGGGCTTTAGCGAGCTGGAAGTTCAGATTATCCGGCACATAACGGTGGGGATATTGCTGGGCACGATCCCGCGCTTCGGAAATCCGTGATTCAGGTAAAGGGTGGGTTAACAGCATTTGCGGTGGCGTAGTGGTAAAACGGTAACGACTGGCGAGTTTGCCAAAGAAATCGGCGGAGGCATTAGGATCAAATCCCGCGTCAACTAAAATTTGCATGCCGATACGATCGGCTTCTTTTTCATGCAGGCGGGTGTAGTTGATTTTTGATTGTGTCGCCATGGCTTGGGTGGTTGCCAACGCGGCCATCCCTGCTTGAGGAACGGCAATCGTTAATAAAATGGCGCCGAGTAAACCAGCAACAGTCGCTGGTCCGGTTTTTTGCTGCGCTTCGAGGGAGCGTGCTAAGTGACGCTGGGTCACGTGGGTGATTTCATGGCCTAATACTGAGGCCAGTTCACTTTCGTTATCAGCATTAAGAAATAGCCCTGTGTGCACCGCAACGTGGCCGCCGAAAAAGGCAAAGGCGTTGATTTCATCATTTTGCAGCAAGAAGAAATAAAAGGGCGTTTTGACTCCCGTGGCGTGGGCGACCAATTTGTTGCCCAGTTCAGTTAAATATTGGCTCAATACCGGATCGTTCAGCATGGGCGCCGATGAGCGAATAACGCGCATATAGGCATCGCCATAGACCATTTCTTTTTCTAGGCTGAAGGTATTGACGGCGGCGGTACCCAGATCGGGCAAGTCGTTGTTGGCAAAACTCTTTGCGGCTCCACCGAGTAACATTAATGAAAGCACACTCGCCGCAAGGGGTTTACATCGGGTCAAAAACGTCAAATTACGCAAGTGGATCCTTTATTTCTTTTAAGTGTCTCAACTAAGGCTTAGGTAGCCCTTAGCTTGTAGTTTGAATTGCAACTTAGGATAATAGCCAAGTTCGTTCATAGCAAGTTCATTATGATTTTTATTGATTTAACATCATTGCGCTGCCCCGTTCCCTTGGTTAAGGTCAAACTTGCGTTGAAGTCTGTGTCTGCTGGTGACAGCTTACATATCCTACTCTCAGACCCAGGTTCCCGCCGAGATGTTCCCACTTTTTTAAAAAAACAGGGCCATCAGGTCGTGACGTTACACGATGATGCGAGTCAGTTAGGCCTATTAATTACAAAAGTTGATTTATCGCAGGGATAATCATACACAAAGCATGATTCAATGCCGCAGTCAAAATGGCGAGTTAGCTAGCTGACTGCAACTTAACCTAGGCTTGTCAGTCATAGTTAGCAGTTAACTGATTTTCAAGCATATACACAGTTAATCTACTGCGATAAGGTTAACTCATAAGTCACTTTCCTGCCTGTTGGGAAAGCCAACCCCCATTGGAATGAATGCATGTTTAGTTTTTTTTCTCGTTGGTATCAAGAGCGATTTAGTGATCCACAGGCCGTCACCTTATTGGCCATTCTAGTGGGTTTAGCGTTAGTACTTTATTTTGCTGGTGGTTTGTTAGCCCCGCTACTTGTTGCTCTGGTGTTGGCTTTTTTACTCGAATGGCCCGTGGCGCAAATGCTGAAATTGGGGATTAATCGCACGACGGGGGCTTCCTTAGTGCTAGTGCTGTTTTTAGGGATAGTGGTGTTGCTGACCTTTGGGCTAATCCCCAGCGTGTGGCGTCAAGGGGTAAGTCTGATGACGGATTTACCGAATATGATAGATAAAGGGCTACTGACCTTGCAGGGGTTAGCGACCCAGTATCCTAAATTTATAAGTACTGAACAGCTCGATTTAATGGTCTCCGAGTTGAAGAAATTACTTGATACACAACATGTGCTCGACATTGCGAAACAGCTGATTGGTTACTCTGCGTCATTATTGGTGCTGATGGTGTACGCTATTTTAGTGCCATTGTTGGTGTTCTTTTTTCTTAAGGATAAAGATCAACTGATCCGCGGTAGTAAGCGTTTTTTCCCCACCAATCGCCAGTTGGCTCGAAAAGTGTGGTTTGAAATGCACCAACAGATCTTTAACTATATTCGCGGCAAAGTGATTGAGATTGTGATTGTCGGGGTGGCGAGCTACATCTTCTTTGCCTTTATGGGGCTGAGATACTCGGCCTTACTGGGGGTGTTGACCGGGTTGTCGGTGTTGATTCCCTATGTGGGCGCGACCTTAGTGACTCTACCCATTATGCTGGTGGCCTTTTTCCAGTGGGGTTTTAGCTCTGAGTTTGGTTATTTAATGCTAGGTTACGGCATTATTCAGGCCTTGGATGGTAACGTACTTGTACCTATCCTGTTTTCCGATGCGGTGGATTTGCATCCGGTGATCATTATTGCTGCTGTATTAGTTTTCGGTGGTTTATGGGGCGTTTGGGGTGTGTTCTTTGCCATTCCATTAGCTTCCTTAGTGAAAGCGGTGATCAATGCTTGGCCTAAAACCGAGATTGAACCTGTGGCGATAGCGCAGGTGAAGGCGGATTCGGCAGAAGCCTAAGCCGCTGGTAATAGGTAAAAACTAATAGTTCAAAACTGGGCACGAGTGCTCAGTTTTTTTATCCGCTAACTATTTGTACTAACAATTGTTTTACTCACTCTTGCTGCACTCATTATTGCTGTAATAGATGCTGTGCGGTGGCGGCAAGCGCCCGATAAACCAAAGTGGTTTGTTTCGCTTTGATATTCCAATGCTGCCAATAGAGGGGCACCCGAATGCGTTTTTCTGGGGTGAGCTCAATTAATATGCCTTTGTCTATCAAGGGTTTTGCCTGTAAGTGACCCACTAAACCGTAACCCAGACTTAAGTTAATCGCCTCTAAAAAACTCTCCGATGAGGGAATGCTGTGTTGCCACCATTGACCTGGCAACATTTGAAAATACTGGGCGAGATACTTTTCATGCATTTTATCTTTGGTCGAAAACACCACAGCCGGGGCTTTCGCAAGCTGCGCTTGGGTTATTTGAGCGCCGACATTATCGCTATTTTTTGCCCATTCGAAATAACGCGCCGCAAATGCTGGGGTGGCGACGCACATATATTCCATGGTTCCTAAAAACTCGCTGCTACAACCGGCCATGGGGTTGGCTGTCGTGGTCACGCAACCGACGGCCTCACCGTTTTTCAGTAGGTGATGGGTGTAGGACTCATCATCGACAATCAATTCGAGCAGCCAAGCATGTCGGCTGAACATATCGGCCAATGCGGGCAAAAACCATGTCGCTAAACTGTCGGCATTGACTGCAATTCGCACCGTCGTTGGATGATTTGGGTCATCGGCATCTAACTCGGCTCTCAATTCACTCTCGAGTAGTTGCACCTGTGAATAGTGGCGCAATAAACGCTTCCCTGTTGGGGTCGCCACCACAGGTGTTGAGCGGATAAGTAAGGATTGGCCGACTCGTTCTTCTAATTGCCTAACGCGTTGTGACACTGCTGATTGGGTAATGTGCAGCACTTTTGCGGCGCGCTCGAAGCCGCCTTCGGAGACGACGACCGCAAGCGCTTTAAGATTGGCGTATTCCAACATGATTGCCGTCCTTAAGGTTATTAATTTTACTTATGATACATAAAAAACATTAGTTATATTAATTTTGTTGTTTTGTCTATGCTAGCGCCTTCTTCAGACATGAGAGGTAGTTATGCAAACGGCGTTTATACAAGGTATGGGCATTGGTGGTAGTTTGATCATTGCCGTAGGGGCGCAAAATGCATTTGTGCTAAAGCAGGGGATTAAGCGAGCTTATCCTTTGCCGATTGCGCTGCTTTGTTCAATCATCGATGCCTTAATGATCACTGCGGGGGTTGCTGGGCTTGGGCATATTATTGAAGCCTTTCCGACTATCAAACATGTGGCTAGTTTTGGTGGTGCCGCCTTTTTGATTTGGTATGGTGCGAATGCACTTAAAGCCTCGTTTGTCGCTAAAGGGATGGAGATGGATAATGCGCAAAATGCCGACACTTTGCGTAAGGCCATGCTGACCACACTTGGGATCAGCCTGCTTAATCCACACCTTTATTTAGATACAGTGGTGCTGCTGGGGAGCATTAGTACTCAGTTCGAAGATGCCCATCGTCCTTGGTTTGGTGCGGGCGCGGTACTGGCTTCGTTTATTTGGTTCTTTAGCTTAAGTTTTGGTGCGCGTTTATTGGCGCCGATATTTAGTCGTCCAGCGGCGTGGCGATACTTAGATCGCTTTATTTGGTTGACTATGTGGAGCATCGCCGCGGCAATTATTTGGCCATATATGACGGTAAATTAATGTGCCTTTTTGAAATTTTATGGCTGGTTGTCATGTTCAGGTCGATGGGGCTAATCCTTCGACCTTATTCATATTAAGTTCAAATGGTTAAATCTACATATCGCAGGGAGTATGGGGTAGCGCACACGGCGGAAATGTTGACCTAACCGTTGAGTGTGCTTGATTTGTTTATCCCTCCCATTGAAATTACGCCAATAGGCACCATTTAATATTTATTGCTTAAGTTTTTACTTAATGGATTGCCGTTGAATTTTAGTCACATCACTTGGCTTGATGATAAAGGCCATATTAAACCGCCGATTTTTTTATATGTGATTTTGGCATTCCTCGCGCGAGGCTGGTGTATTTTTATCGCCTCCTTGACTCAAGCCAGTGATAGAGCTGAATTGGTAAGGCTCTTTTATCCTGAAAAATCAGACTTTTTACTTGCACTTGCGGCAGGTCTTGGTGCTGTAGTGCTTTATTTTGTCGTACTCGCGGAGCGGCGCCGCTCGCCCTCATGGATTCGGCCGTTGTTTGTCCATCTCAAATGGGGACTGTGGTTATTGTTATTAGTTGATGCGGTTTTACTGTCTCAGCGGTTAATTCACGGACAGTTTTTATTCCATTGGAGTTTGGCACTCGATGCCTTGGTGTTGTTTTGGTCCTGTCTTTATGTCTATCAGTCAAAACGACTGCGTTATTACCTCACGGATTGGCCGAAGGAAATAAAAACTTAAATAACATAGTAGTCTACATCTCTTTGTTATTACTGTTTTTTATGTCTTATTCGATGAAGTTAGCATAATTTATGTGTTCTATCCCTCAGTTTGATAAGCATTTTTTCACCAACAGCTTACTGATTTTGCTGAATCATCTATAGTTATATGTACTTAGCTTAAATGTACGCGCCAAGAAGTCATATTGCATTCTTGCGTGCATGAAAGGAGTCATATTGCGTGGCAAAAGCAGCTCATAAAAAATTACTACTCTCAGAACTTCAGCCCGGTATGCGGGTTAAGTTGCCTTTGTCGTGGACAAATCACCCATTCTTATTTAACCGAGTTGATATCAATAGTGCGGCTCAGATTGAGATGATCCGGGGGCTTGGTGTTCCCTATGTTTACCTCATTTCTGGCAGTAATGATGAGATTGATACTGCTGAAGAAGAGGAAGACATTGAAGATATTGAAGCCGCGCCACCAGAGCGAGATTTAAAAGCAGATACCCGTAAATCGATGCGTTTAAGTCAAAAACGTTTTTTAGAGAGTGTTAATCAGTGCCGGAATATGTATGGCAAGATAGTGAGCGATCCTGAAGGAGCATATCGCCTGTCTGCAGCGTTAGTTGAAGATTTACTCAGTCATTTACAAGAGGTGGAAAAACCCTTCTTGACCTTAGTTGGGATGGACGAAAAGGATGTGAGTGTGACCCAGCATGGTGTATCAGTGGCGGTGCTCGCCATGATGATAGGTCATGCACTGGATTTACCAGCGAGGGATTTGCGCGATATTGCCCTTGGCAGTTTATTCCATGATATTGGTAAGCTAAAAGTGCCCGATGTGATCCGTCGAAAGCGTGGTGCTCTGACTCCCCATGAAGCCAATTACTTACAGATGCATCCTAATTTTGGCTATGACATGCTTAATCGTTCAGGGCTGTTCCCCAAAGAAGTATTAAATATCGTGTTACATCACCATGAGTTTGTTGATGGTTCGGGTTTCCCTGATGGGCTCACAGGTCATAAAATTCCCATCGTGACTCAAATCGTTAGTCTAGCAAATGATTACGATCAGCAACTGAGTGGTCAGCAAGCTTCTTCTCCTCAAGTTGCCCTCGGTTACTTATTTAAAAATAGAGCCAGTAAACATTCGGAATCGTTGATTTCTGTCTTAGTCAAGATATTAGGTATTTATCCACCAGGGACCTTAGTTAAGCTATCGGATGATAGCGTTGCAAAAGTCATTATGACCACGAAAGAAGTGAGTCAGCCTCAGGTGTGGGCCTGTAAAGAAGATGGTAGTGAAGCCTCGTTACGCTTTTTAAGTGATGAGGGCGTGACAGTGCAAAAGTCTTTGCGAGTTGAAGATTTAACTGAGGGCGCAAGGCGAACATTGCAGGTCGATAAGGGGATTAGTTTTTATTTTAGTTCCTTACAAGCTTGAATCCCTTTACCAGAGTTCCGTATGCTATTGGCCAAAATATATGATTAGCAGTAAGTAGGTCAGAGATAATGGAACACACTGTGGTGGAGAAAAAGAGTGTTGCGGTTGTAGGCTGTGGGTGGTTCGGTTTTGCGCTCGCAAAACAACTTGTTCAAGCCGGTTATCGCGTGACTGGGGCTAAGCGCCAGTGTGAGGATCTTCCGGCGTTAACACTCGCGGGTGTTGAGGCATTCCAACTACAACTTGGTGATGAGGCTGATATTGTTCCCGATGCACAGCTGTTGCAAGACTTATTTCAGACAGACTTTCTTGTTGTTAATATTCCTCCTCGTCTAAAGCATGGTAATACAGCTTATCTTAACGAACTGAAACAACTCATCGACTTAACCCAAGGCTGGCAATATCAAGGCATAGTGTTTATTAGCACCACGGGCGTTTATCCCTCTCTTGATAAATCCATGACCGAAGCCGATGCCCAGGCCGAGTCACCTTCAGCGCAGGTGTTACTGGATGCTGAAGCTTTATTTGCTCACCAATCTAATACTTGCGTGGTGCGTTTTGCTGGACTCGTTGGACCAAAGCGTCATCCGGGGCGTTTTTTTGCAGGCAAAACCGATGTGGCTGGTGGTAATGTTGCAGTCAATCTCGTGCATTTACAGGATTGCGTCGCGGCAGTGAGTTTAATTATTGACACTAAGCTAAAGGGAGAGAAGATCGCCTCTATCTATAATCTATGCGCGCCAGAGCATCCTTCGCGAAGCGAATTTTATGTGGCGGCTGCCGAGTCCTTGGGATTAGCGGCGCCGCAATTTAATGGGCAGTTACAACCCAGCAAAGTCATTCTAGGTGATGCGATAGTCCGCGAGCTTGGGTTTGAGTATCAGTTTGCTTCGCCCCTTGCGATGCTGGCGGCCTGTTAGTGGGTGATTTAGCGCCTATTGTTAACAAATGTTTAAGAACCTTGGCCATCTTTTGAGGTATCTTAATGGCTTGTGCCTGTTGCAAACGACTTACGATTCAATGATGCAGTCACTAATAAGAAGAGAATATATGAAAACCCTAACTAATCTTGTTCGACCTTTGGCTGCTTTGGCCTGTGGATTGGTCTTAAGCGCCAGTTTTGCGCTGCAAGCGGCCAGTTTTGAAGAAGGAAAGGATTATGTCACTGTCGCAGGTATGAGCGAGGCGCAAAAGCCTGTGCTGCGAGAGTTTTTTTCCTATAACTGCCCACATTGCTACAAACAGGAACCCTTTGTGGCTTCCACGGTAAAACTCTTGGGCAAGGATGTAGCCTTTGAGCGTACGCCTGTGGGGGCGGGGCGTCCTGCGTGGGAACTGAGCCAATTGGCTTATTATATCGCGCAAAAGCTCAATATGACCAAGCAAGTCCATGAGGCGATTTTTAAACAAATTCATGACAAGGGTGAGCAATTTACCCGCCCTGAGCAAGTGAAAGCCTTTTTTGTGGCTCAAGGTGCTAAAGCTGATGATGTGGATGCGGCGATGAATTCTGTTGACGCTAAATTTTCACTGATGAGTTACGATTCGCAAGCGGAATTGGCCGGGATTAAAGGTGTGCCATCATTATTGGTAAATGGCCGTTATTTAGTCACGTCTCAGGTTCATACTCCTGAAGAATTGGCCGAGTTAGTGAAGTACTTAGCCGCTAAATAATAACGTTGATAATGGCGTCTATGCTGGCGCCAATTTACCAGTTTCCCAGTTTCCCATAACCCAGCCATGCTGGGTTATTTTTTGCTTGTCTGCTGGCAAATCTAAGTGGTGTAGATTGAGATGATAGCTCTCGTATTACACTCGAAGTAATACGATATTTTGTTTATATGACAGGCTATTACTACTTTCTAGTTGTTCCACTTATCACGCTAATTTGTCTCTTTCTAGCCTTAAGTTCTTCGACATTGGTCTAAGTTGCTCAAAAAACGACTTTTGCAACAAAATGTAAAATCATTGTTAAGTTTATGGTTTTAAATGATATTTTATTTTTTGCTATGTGAGGTATTTCGCAAATTAGACTAAGGTCTTGATTGTGGTCACTCCAGCTGTTGCTAGATTTAACGAGACTTAAAAATAAAACAGCACAGGGGAGTCGCTATGGCGTTTGAAAATAATGATAAAGCAAAAGGTTACTGGAACGAGAATTTACGTCTGGTTTTGGGCCTATTAGCTATTTGGGCCGCAGTTTCGTTTGGATGCGGCATTCTATTGGTTGATGTACTCAATGAAATCCATTTTATGGGATTCAAATTAGGTTTCTGGTTTGCTCAACAGGGATCGATGTATGTCTTTGTTGCGCTTATTTTTGTCTACGCGGCAAAAGCCAACGCCTTAGATAAAAAATATAACGTACAAGAAGACTAAGGAGCACAGAGATGGGTGTACAAGGATTAACTTATCTGATTGTGGGGCTGTCGTTTGCCCTCTATATTGGGATTGCGCTCTGGACTCGCGCAGGTTCAACTAAAGAGTTCTATGTAGCGGGTGGTGGTGTTCATCCCGTTGTAAACGGCATGGCAACCGCCGCCGACTGGATGTCTGCGGCATCTTTCATTTCGTTGGCG
Organism: Shewanella sp. Sh95; assembly: GCF_001308045.1. Classification (NCBI taxonomy): domain Bacteria; kingdom Pseudomonadati; phylum Pseudomonadota; class Gammaproteobacteria; order Alteromonadales; family Shewanellaceae; genus Shewanella; species Shewanella sp. Sh95. Next base: position 8,577 of record NZ_LGYY01000036.1, on the reverse strand, counting down.
GGTATTGTCTCTTTCGTCGGTTATGACGGCAGTGTGTACTTGATGGGGTGGACCGGCGGTTACGTTTTATTAGCCCTGTGTATGGCACCATACTTACGTAAATTTGGTAAGTTTACCGTGCCTGATTTCGTGGGTGAGCGTTATTACTCCCAAGCGGCGCGCACGGTAGCTGTTATTTGCGCCATCTTCATTTGCTTTACTTACATTGCTGGCCAAATGCGCGGAGTGGGCGTGGTATTCTCGCGCTTCCTTGAGGTAGAGGTAGATACCGGCGTATATATTGGTATGGCCGTAGTGTTTTTCTATGCGGTACTCGGTGGTATGAAAGGGATTACCTATACTCAGGTTGCCCAGTATTGCGTACTGATCTTCGCCTTTATGGTGCCTGCAATCTTCCTGTCTGTGATGATGACGGGTCATATCATTCCTCAAATTGGTTTTGGTGCTGAGTTACTCGATGCTGCGGGGAATAATTCTGGCGTTTATCTGTTAGAGAAACTGAATAATCTTTCTGTGGATTTAGGCTTTGCCCCTTACACCGATGGTTCTAAGAGCATGATCGACGTGTTCTGTATTACTGGTGCTTTGATGGTCGGTACAGCGGGCTTACCCCATGTTATTGTGCGTTTCTTCACCGTACCGAAAGTGAAAGATGCTCGTATATCAGCGGGTTGGGCGTTGGTGTTTATCGCCATCATGTACACCACAGTTCCTGCATTAGCGGCATTCTCTCGCGTCAATATGATCGAAACCATTAACGGCCCAGATCAAAAGGGTGTTGCCTATGAAACTGCGCCTGATTGGATCAAAAACTGGGAAAAAACCGGCCTGATCAAATGGGATGACAAAAATGGTGATGGCAAAATCTACTATGCCAAAGGCAAAATGGAAGATGCTGCTAGCCCTAACGAAATGAAAATCGACAACGACATCATCGTATTAGCAACGCCAGAAATCGCGAATCTGCCAGCTTGGGTGATTGCGCTGGTAGCTGCGGGTGGTCTCGCTGCGGCGCTATCTACCTCTGCGGGTTTGTTGTTGGTTATCTCTACATCAGTGTCACACGATTTAATGAAGAAAAACCTGATGCCAAATATTTCTGACAAGAAAGAGTTAATGTACGCTCGACTTGCTGCTGGTATCGGTATTGTGATTGCGGGTTACTTCGGGGTTAACCCTCCAGGATTCGTGGCGGCGGTGGTGGCATTCGCCTTCGGTTTGGCTGCGTCATCTCTGTTTCCTGCAATCATCATGGGTATCTTCTCTAAGACCATGAATAAAGAAGGTGCTATTTCAGGTATGGTGCTTGGCTTATTCTTCACCGCTGGTTATATCATCTACTTCAAGTTTGTTGATCCGACTGCAAACGTGCCTGCGAACTGGTTCCTTGGTATTTCGCCTGAAGGTATCGGTATGGTGGGTATGCTAGTGAACTTTGTGGTAGCAGCTATTGTCTGCAAACTGACCGCAGCGGCACCAGCTCATGTGCAGGAAATGGTTGAGTCTATCCGTTTCCCTAAAGGGGCGGGTGAGGCCAGCGGCCATTAACTTTCACCTAGATTAAGAGAAAAGGACGCGTTTGCGTCCTTTTGTTTTTGGTGGTGTCAGTGCAGAGTTTGAGCCTGACTTTAGTCGTATATGGCCCAACAATCGAGCGCGTTATAGTGGGATAAAATTCACCTAAAATAAGGTGTTGCTATGAACGCCAGCGAATTACAACCCGTTGTGCAGTTTTTAACGTCTACAGCTCCCTTTGATACTTTGCCTGACGAAACCATTCGCCATTGTGCTAAGTCAGTCATCGTCGGGTATTACAGTAAAGCCTCAGGGTTTGTGACATTTGATGCCGATGCGCCGAAATTGTATTTGGTCCGCAGCGGTGCCTTTGAGGTGCGCGATCCCGAAGGGGTATTAGTGGATAGAGTCGCTGAAGGGGAGTTTTTTGGTTTTTCGACGCTATTGTCAGGGGAGAAGGTAGTCAATCGGGTCGCCATTCTTGAAGACAGTTTGGTATACCACTTACCACAGGCATTATTCGATCAGCTACGAAGTGAGAGTCGGCACTTTGATAAATTTTTTACCCGTGCTTTTGCCAAACGGTTACGCCATGAAGCGCGTTTTAAGGCTAAAGATCTGACGACCACCAGTCGTATTAGTACCTTAATGTCATCTTCACCGATTATGATCGACGCCCACGCAAGTGTAACGCAAGCAGCCCTTTTGATGCGTAACTCGCGGGTATCGTCTTTACTCGTCACCGATAATCGTAAGCTGGTGGGGATTTTAACCGATAAAGATTTACGCAATCGAGTGCTCGCCGCAGGGCTTGATGGCCGAATTGCCGTGCATCAAGCCATGACGACTTCACCGATTTCGATTTCATCGAATGCCTTGATCTTTGAAGCTATGCTATTGATGAGTGAACATAATATTCACCATCTGCCGATTATTGATGAGCAAAATAGCGAGGAAGTGAAAGCCATTGGCATGGTGACCAGTACCGACATTTTACGCGGTCAAGGTTCGCAGCCATTACTCCTCATTGGTGAAATCGAGCGCCAACGTGATCTCGCAAGTCTCATTAGTGTTAGTAAACAAATCCCCTTGTTATTGCAAAATTTAATCAGTGCTGATGCACGGGCTGAGGAGATTGGTCGCGTGCTGACCTCGGTCACCGATGCCTTAACCCGGCGCTTGATTGTGTTAAATCAGCAAATTCTCGGTGAGGCGCCGATGGCGTTTTGTTGGTTAGCCTTTGGCTCGCAGGGGCGGCAAGACCAAGCCGCCTGTTCGGATCAAGATAACGGCTTGTTGGTGGCTGAGGAAATGGATGATTATGCGAAAGGGTATTTCGATGCGTTAACCCATGCGGTTTGTGCAGGGCTTGATCAGTGTGGTTATGCGTTTTGCCCTGGTAATATCATGGCGCAAAATCCTAAGTGGCGTATGTCGCTCAAAGAATGGCAGCAGGTTTTTGAAAAGTGGGTTGTCACGCCAGAGCCTAAGGCATTGATGCATGCAAGTATTTTCTTCGATATGCGTTCGGTATTTGGTCCATTATCATTATTTGATGCATTGCAGGATAAGGTGTTGGCACAGACCAAAGACAACGATATTTTTCTCGCGGGTTTGACTGGCAATTCCTTAATCGAGTCTCCGCCCTTAGGATTCTTTCGAAAATTTGTGTTAGAGCGCGATGGCAGTGAGGTAAAAGGCATTGATTTAAAGCATAAGGGGAATGCTTTGATCAATGATATTGCTCGCGTATATGCCCTGTCTGCGGGCATTAAAGAAGTGAATACCGCCAAACGCATTCGGGCACTGATGGACGCTAATATTCTTAATCGTAAGGATGCGCTTAACTTAGCCGATGCCCATGAGTTTATCGCCCATATGCGGTTATCAAACCAAGGTTATCAACATACGCAGGGACTTGAGATTAGTAACTATCTGTTACCCGCACATTTATCTTCTTTAGTTCGGCATCAATTACGGGATGCCTTCAAGGTGGTTCATGACGCCCAGTCGGGCATGAAGATGAAATTTATGCGGAGCTTTTAATGGGCGCTTGGTTGATTAATGCTAAGTTGCAATGGCGAGCACTGCGCTGTCAGCATCAATTATTTAAGGATTATTATCAGTCCTTAATCCCGCTGATGGCGCTGCCCATCAATCGTGCTCCCTTGATGGCGATGGATTTGGAGATGACAGGGTTAGATCCCCTTCAGGATCAAATCTTAAGCATTGGCTTAGTCCCCATTGAAAATGGAGTGATCCCCCTTGGTGAGGCGCAGCAAAAATTAGTGCAAATTAAGGGCAGTGTCGGCCAAAGTGCGACGATTCATGGGATTCTCGACAACCATTTAATCCAAGCGGTGAGCATTGAGGAGGCTATGGCATGGTTTATTGCTCAAACCCGTGGCCGAGTATTAGTTGCCCATCACTCCCCACTGGATTGTCGTTTTTTACAACAAGATATATTGGCTATCTACCATCAAGCCGTTTTACTCCCCGCTATAGATACCTTAGTACTTGAGAAACAGCGGTTATTACGTGAGCATTCGGTACTTAAAGAAGGAAGTCTAAGGCTTGGAGCCTGTCGAGAGCGTTATCACTTACCGATTTACGGTGCCCATAGTGCATTAACCGATGCATTAGCCTGTGCGGAGTTATTATTAGCACAAGTTGCGGCCATGGGGGGAGGTGCAGATATTTCGGTCGGGGATTTACTGACCTAATCACGTTAAGCCACTTCATTCGCAATCTTTTCTGGAACAGAAGGCTTTTCATATTTGATTAATGGCTCATTGACTACACTCACTACTAGAGAGGCATTTGCGATTGCTTAGCTTATACGGTGATTGGTTGCTATTGCCAAGTTGTGTTGAGCAAGTGGTGCACGCGAGTATTACTGCGTTGTATAGAGTGTTAAGCGAATAGGAGAAGATCATGCCACTACCGTTACTATGGATTGGCGGTGCAGCGATGGGCGCATTGATGCTCGCCGATGAACGCGAAAAGCGACAACAGCTTGAACGCAACCGACTATTAGGCAGCGTTCCTCGCCAAGTAAGCACAAAGCAGGCGATGATTACTGCGCCGAGCCAATGGCAAAAGGGTTTTAAGCAAGTCACGCCACAACCTGGAAGTATCGTTTGTTGTTATGTGTTTGGGGTGATTGAGCATACTGGGATTTGGTTAGCGGATGATTGCATTGTGGAGTTACATGGCTCAGGGCTTGTTCGAGCCGTATCGGTAAAGCGATTTTTAGCGGGTCGTACAGGTAGCCAAATTTTTATTGCCTGTAATCATCAACATCAACCGCTTATCGCCAATACCATTGTTAATCGAGCCGAGCGGACGATTTATCAGTACCGTGAATATGACCTGTTTGACAATAATTGCCACCGATTTGTGTGGTCATGTCTGTGCGGTGAAGAACGAGCGATTAAAAGCTTTAATGAGTTAAATCAAAAACTCGCAGCTTATTTTGGGCAGGGGATTTACTGGGATGAAATGCATTTAGCATCAGCGCTTACAGATATATAAAGGCCATCCAATGATGGCCTTTATATGCATAAACTTACTTACAGAAATAATCTACAGCGCGTTTTACCAACTCAATGCCAGTTTGATCGCAAGGCGGTAATTGGGCATCACTGATTTGCACTGGCGTGACACGTTCACCCCATTGCAATAGCAATGCAGCAGAGGTTAATCCCGCACCAAAGGCACAAGAAAGAATGGTTTGGTTAGGTTTAATTAACCCTTTTTCGAGTGCATCACAAATCGCAATTGGAATCGTTGCCGCTGATGTATTGCCATAGTTAGCAATATTCACAAAGGCTTTTTCTTTAGGGATCTTCATGCGGCTAACGAGGGTATCAATAATGCGCTCGTTCGCTTGATGTGGGATCACTAAATCAACTTCATCCTTATCGACGCCACATTTTTCCAGCACTTGAGTGCTTAGCTTATTCATACCATTAATGGCGCGTTTAAAAATTTCTTGGCCATCAAATTGGATGTAAAAGTCTAATGATTCGGCGGAGAATCGATCCATCGCGGTACCGAAACCCGCTTTGAGGATGTCTCTACCATCGGGATCGTTATTCAGCTCATAACCTAATACGCCACCGGGAACATCGGTCGCTTCCACGACAACTGCGCCTGCGCCATCACCAAACAATACGGCGGTTTCACGGCGAGACCAATCGAGGTAGAAAGATAAGCGTTCGGCGCCCACAACGAGGACTTTCTTGCATTGACCACTCTTGATCTGTGAGCTCGCTAAACCTAAGCCGTACAAAAAACCACTGCAGGCGGCGTTGATATCAAAGGCTGCGCAGCTTGCACCAATATTGGCCTGCACTGTTGAGGCTATATTGGGGATCAAAGTATCTGGGCTAGCGCTGGCTAAAATGATCATATCAATTTCGCTGCCCTCAATCCCAGCCGCTGCAAGCGCACGCTTGGCGGCAACTGAGGCTAATTCCGAGGTGTTCACATGGCTGATATGACGTTGACTGATCCCTGTGCGTGATTTAATCCATTCATCGGACGTTTCGATAAAAGTGGCAAGATCATCGTTAGTCAAAGTGGCGGGTGGAACACATTTTCCCCAGCCAGTGATTGTGGCGTACTGCATGGTGTTTTCTCTCAAATAAAAAAGGCAGAACCTTTAGTGCTGCCTCAAATCGACAACAAAGCTTATCGGTATAACGAATGACAGTCCGTGATCTATACCACCTGTTTGGCGACCAGATCCCGAATTGTCATTGCGGCATGCAAAATATGATGTCGCAGTAACGCCGTGGCTTTCTCTGTTTCTCTTTGCTTACAATAATTGAGCAGTTCGCGGTGCTCGTGCTCTGCTGCGGGAATGCCTCCTGCGAGCAGTAATTGCAAACGAATATATCTATCGCAGTTGGTATTGAGGCCATGCACGACCTCTAGCGTATGTGGGCGATTGGCGGCTTGGTATAAACAGGTATGAAACTGTGTATTTAGCTCGCTCCAACTGGCGACTGCATCTTCATGTTTAAAGGCTGATTCCAATTGTTCTAATACGCGTTCAGCTCTTATTAAATCTTCTTCTTGAAGTCGTGGAATGGCTTTGGCGAGCAGATCCGTCTCGATCATGGCGCGCAACTCAAACAGCTCGGTCACTTGTTCAACGGATAATTCAGTCGCCGTTGCCCCTTTATGGGGTTCGAATTTTACCAGCCCTTCAGCTTCAAGTTGCAGCAAGGCTTCTCTTACCGGAATGCGGCTAACATTCAATGCTTCGGCTAGTGCGCTTTGTCTGAGTGGTTCTCCTGCGGCTATATCACCAGAAAGTATTTTCTCTCTGAGCACCTCTACAACTAACTGGGTGCGGGTTTTATGGACTATAGGCGTAGTTCGACTCATTATGACCGTCTATTTTTAGGTGTTTTATTGTTATCCGTGCAAGATTACCGTTAAAAACAGCACAAATAAAGGGAAAGCTCGATTGAGCTGCGTATCGACTAGATGGCAAAAACAATTATTCGCGGACGAATTCGCCCTTAAAGATGTGTTAATCGACCATTTATAGGCGTTACTATCGCAAATGAATTGTCAGAATATGAATCAAACTCAAATTGCTAAGTGGTATCCGTCAACTTCGCGGTGCAATTTTTTGCAATGGATGGAATAATAGTAAAATTACGCATTAAGCGCTGTTTTTTGTGAGTGGAGTAGTACTGTGAGTGCAGTCAATCGAGCCGTTTTTTTGGACCGTGATGGTGTGATCAACAAAGATCATGGTTATGTGCATCAGGTAGATGACTTTGAATATATTGAAGGCGTATTTGAGGCGTGCCTTGCATTAAAGCAAATGGGATACAAATTGGTGGTGGTCACTAATCAGTCGGGAATTGCCCGTGGCATGTATACCGAAGACCAATTCCACAGTCTCACCGAATGGATGGATTGGAACTTTGCCGATAAAGGTGTCGACCTCGATGGTATTTATTATTGCCCGCACCATAATGAAAAAGGGATTGGTGAATATAAAGTCGATTGCGACTGTCGCAAACCCAAACCAGGAATGTTACTCGACGCCGCAAAATTTTTGAAAATCGATTTGTCCCAATCTGTGATGGTAGGAGATAAAGCCGACGATATGCTCGCGGCCAAAGCAGCAGGGGTGCCGACACGTATCCTCGTCCGTACTGGTAAAGCCATTGCTGATGATAGTGAGGCGTCTACGGTGCTCGATAGCATTGCCGATGTACCGGTTTTTTTAAAGAAGTAGCCTATTCTTGCAACTTAAAGCGTGCATCAATCTATTTGAACCGTGAGATTGAACTTGAAGCGCGAGCTTAACAACAAAAAAGTGCGGTATTGGCTTTATCGTTTTGCTTAGTGACCGATGCTAACGGCGTTATCAGGCGATAAAGATAGCCAAAGTGATGGAAATTACAGCGAAATAGGCGCTAAAACCTAGGTTTGGTTTAAAAAATGCGCATTCACGTCGCTTTTTCTAATTATTTTGCCTAAAGGGGTTGCGGTAAAATCTGGCATCCCTATAATGCGCATCCACTGGCCCAGCGGGGTCAACGGTGAAAGCCAAAAGCGCTAAATGCTTAAGGTAAATAACCACGCTCTTTAACAATTTATCAAGCAAATCTGTGTGGACACTCACAGGTGTTGAGTTAATCGAAATTACTCTGCAGTTTGGCGAGTAATCAAAAAATTAAATCAATGAATGAGTGTTCATAGCAATATGTACATACAGTAATGTATGAATTGAAACGCGATGCTTCTTAGTGAGCAACGCGAATCAAAACAGTAGAATTCATTGAGTCGTTTAACGCGAGTTAAACAAAAAACTTTAATTGAAGAGTTTGATCATGGCTCAGATTGAACGCTGGCGGCAGGCCTAACACATGCAAGTCGAGCGGCAGCACAAGTAAGTTTACTTATGAGGTGGCGAGCGGCGGACGGGTGAGTAATGCCTAGGGATCTGCCCAGTCGAGGGGGATAACAGTTGGAAACGACTGCTAATACCGCATACGCCCTACGGGGGAAAGAGGGGGACCTTCGGGCCTC
>NZ_LGYY01000169.1:0-36895 GCF_001308045.1 Shewanella sp. Sh95 | reverse complement strand
AGGATATTGGCTTCGCGCATCTTGTTGTCCAAGTGTAGTTTTTAGCGAAACCATTTGATCATGCAACAAGATGCGCTTCCACCCTAATTTGATGATTTATTTGTAAATCATCAGGGGATTCTTCAGGACTTAGTAGCAATTTACCTAAAAGATACAGGAATAAGTATAGATTTTGGTGTCAATGGTGAAGAAGCAATACAATTAGCATCTCTAAAACATTACGATCTGATCATATTAGACCAACAAATGCCAGTTATCGATGGACTTACCGCTGCAAATACAATACGTGCGATGAATAAAAATATTCCTTTATTATTATTAAGTGCTGATATTTTTTATGATGACAGTGAAAAAAATAGCCTTTTCAACAAAAAAATCACAAAACCTTTTAGCAAACAACAGCTCATTGATACCTTGCAATATTTTCTGGGAGAAAACCAATCAACATATAATAAGCAAAAAAAAGAAGATGACATATTAGATAATGATTTAACAATTGAATATCTAAAAACCTTGCCTAATGTATTGTCCTTATTAAAGAAACTTATCAATGATGGAGAAATAACAAAGTTAGGACATGAATTACATAAGCTAAAAGGAACAAGTGCGTGTTTAGGGCTTAGCAATATATCGTCATGTGCGGCACATCTCAATGTGCAACTAAAAAATCGAATGATAACCCTAGATGAAATCAACGAATTGTCAACCGCTATAACAGATGCACTTTTAGCTGAAAATGAAAAATAATGGATATAATATCAATGATAACACATGAGTCAGACCTAACATTCAAAAACATCAGCAGGAGTTAAGATAGGTAATATCACAGTGAAAGAAGTGCCCACACCTAAAGTAGAAGTGACTTTAATCTCACCTTTATGCTTTTGAACTATACTGTAGGATAATGATAAACCAAGCCCTGTGCCTGTTCCGACAGGTTTGGTGGTGTAAAAAGGTTCAAATATTTTACGTATATCTTGTGCTGCAATACCAGATCCAGTATCACGAATAACAATCATAAATTCTGATTCTGTCGCACTTACATCGATAGATATTTCACCTCTTTCCTCTATAGCTTGCGCAGCATTAACTAACAAATTAAGGAATACTTGATTAAGCTGCATTGGCTGACAATATAGCTCTGGCAAATTATCCTGGAAATTACGAAGAACAACAGCTTTATATTTAATCTGGTTAGCAGCAATTTTTAATGTATTTTCAATACCCTCTATTACATTAGCATATTGCCACTCACTACTATCGACATGAGAAAAAGACTTGAGACTTTTCACAATTACGGCAACGCGATCTAATCCCTCAATCGATTCATTGATTAAATCAGGTAAATCTGAGCATATAAATTCAAACTGATGTCGCTTCAACATATCTTGCTCAAGTGCAAAATAAGGCGGAGAACCAATTTTATGTACTAGTTTTTGATAAAAACTAAGTAATTTTAATAACTTATCATTATAATCTTGTAAGCTTTGTAAGTTTGAATTCACAAAACCAATTGGATTATTAATTTCATGAGCAACACCTGCAGCTAACTGCCCAATTGCGGCCATTTTTTCAGATTGTAATAATTGATTTTGAGCAGCCTCTAGTTTTTTATTGAGAAGACTCAGTGCTGTATGCTCTTGTTCCAATTGTTCAGAAAGGCATTTTTGTGCTTGGAAATAACTTGCAAGCTCAGTTACATCTTGCACAATTAAACAAACTGTTTTCACTTGATTATTTTCTATATCGAGCGGGAAAAACTCAATATTTTGGTACATAGCAGTCTCTTCACCTGTAATAGGCCGACTGCTACTAAAGTCAAATACATGTGGACGATGTTCCCAATATGAGAAACTGGCATTATTAAGCACAAAAACGCTATTAATTTTTTTTTGAAGAAATTTTGCGGCATCAGGGAATAACGTGAGTAAGTTATTTTCGTGTGTAACTGACTTATTATCGGTTGACAATCTATCGGTAAAAAATTCATTCCAGTAAATAATTTGATAAAACTCATCAACCACACAAATTCCAAGTGGTAAGCGTGAAGTAAGCTTCTGCAATAGCTGTGACTGACTCATAATTACTCCAGCAGCTGCTGTAGTTTCACTAATAAAGTTTGAACTGATGCCTCTTCCAAACAGATCACAACTTTTGAGTCAAACTGACTCACTTCCACTTTAAACTCAACCTCCATCATTAAAGTACTTGCCCATCTATAGTGGTAATGCTGACTAGCCGCATTATACATTGTCGGCATACTTAACTTTGCGTTTAATGAAAGTTGCTCAGCAAATCCGGTTAAACATGCACCAGCTAAAATATTGGCAAGTTCTAACAACAATTCATTTAACCGGTCTTGAGTAAGTGGCAGTTCATACTCCATTAATGTACCAATCGCATCGCAGCCCTGCTTAGATAGCGTTGAAATAACTTCACCTTTAATACTGCCTAAAAATGATTGGCGTGTGTACCACATTGCCTCGTCCGATAGCATAGAGACAAATTGTTCAGGAGTAACATCACTGATTTTAGGAATTGATAGTGTAATTTTAGCTTCGATTAAACGAGCAAGTGAATTAGCTGCTTGCCCCATAGAAATATTCATCAATTCCTGGAGCGCGTCTCGCTGTTCTTCAGATAGCAACATGTTCATATTAGCCCCACATCGAAAAGTGCTTCTCTTAACTGTGCGGGTTGTAACGGTTTTTGTAAGAAACGAAAAGCACCTAGGGAATCAACTAACAATTTAGCTTCTGGCTGTATATCTGCACTTATCACAATCACAACCGTCTTTGATTGTTGTTCATGAAGACATTTAAGTACTCCAAATCCATCAAGTTCAGGCATGGTCAGGTCAAGAAATAGTACCTCAGCCTTACCTGAATTAGCTGCTTCTAAGGCCTCTTTTCCATTACACGCTTCAGTGATCTCAACATCCCAGTCCTCCGGTAAAGCTCGTCTTACCGCTTTTCTGGACATTAAAGAATCATCAGCAATTGTGACAGGTATTGGCATAGCATCACCTCATGAGTGTCTCATCTGTCTTATATTAGTCGTTATTCACTATGCGTCAATGTTAAGCGCTAATAATAAGAATCTTAGTAGAACCTTCAGCACAATGATTTTCTCGATAAGGTTGAACTTAAAAAATAACTCATGCCAAAACAACAAACTAGTAAAACTATTCCACCGTCTTGATTGCATTCCAGTTGCTTTCAGGATGAAAATTTAGCTCAACAGTCATTTGTAGCTTTAACTTGGCTGAAAATAGATGAACAGATGGTGTTAAATGAATGCGAGTGCAATATAAGAATAAAACCACATAACAGATACGACCATATTAGGGCGTGTTGGCAACGTTTCAGAGTGGTTTGTTTCAGCAGTTTGGCTGGTTATGCGAGGCAAAGTCCGTACAGCATAGTTAAGCTACATAATACTAAAATAACTCAGCAGAAATATCAGCCAAATACTGCCCGAAGAGTTCATTCTGGCAAGACTTTTCTCTTTACTTTCAGTGATTAGAGACGCTGGTAATTTGAGTAAAATAACGACCCATATTTACTCGCTTCGCGAGCAGCACTTGCTCAAACAAAATTGAATCTTAAAATATCAACATTCTTTAGACGGTAGACACTAGTGGTTTACTGATATCGCAAATGAAAAAGCCTCATCAAATGATGAGGCTTTTTCATATTTGGCGGAGCGGACGGGACTCGAACCCGCGACCCCCGGCGTGACAGGCCGGTATTCTAACCAACTGAACTACCGCTCCAAACTTTTTATTATACCGCTATCAAAGCACTATAATTTTAACTTTTAATAACTTGACTGGCGGAGCGGACGGGACTCGAACCCGCGACCCCCGGCGTGACAGGCCGGTATTCTAACCAACTGAACTACCGCTCCACTCAAGTTGCGGTGAATAATACGGTTGAGCGTTCGAAGCGTCAACCGTTTTTTTCACTCAATTGCATCGATTAGTTAAAATTTCGCCAAACTTAACAAAACCCCATGATAAGTGAACAAAATATCTGCAAATCCCGATGTAAATCTCACCCTTTCCTTCACTTTTATCTACGATTATCAGGTTCATCTGGCATAGTTAAATCTATTTCATCAAGGGATGGGACATCAGCTTTATTTTGTTCCGCTTCATCTAAAATCCGCTGTTCGGCCGCGGCTAGTGCTTGTGCCAAACTTTGACGCTTACGCCAAATAATCAGCCCAACCACCCCCAGTAGCACTAACACCACATTGACGGTGATAATCCAGAAGATCGCTTCCTGCTTAGCGAGTGCCTCTTCCTCTGCAGCCTTTTGCGCGGCCACAGCTGCGAGCTCTTCTTCGCTAGGTGGTGGCTCGGGCGGTTGCACTAGGTTGAAGAACAGTTCAGGTAAATCGAGTACTATTTCACGGCCAGTGACTGTCGTTGTCGCAGCAGAGCCTTTTATTCGGTAACTGCCAAACTCGGTCACAGGCGGTATCGGCAATTCAGTGTCGCTCTCCTTAAGCCCATGAACTACGAGGGGAAGTTGCAAACCAGCAGGTCCAACAAGCTCAAATGAAAAATGGGTCTCAGCTAGCTGTAATACGCTACTATCGGCATGTAGCATGATTTTCCATTGACCCGTTAAAGGATCTTCAGGGGTTATCACCTCTGCATTTACGGGTCGTGGAGATAAGCTAAAAGGAAATGAGACTTGCCTTTCAAATACGTTGTTACGCGCTTGAACGACAAAGTCGTACTCACCCCATGGCTGCTTAAGATTGATATCGCCTGTAAATATGCCGTCATCAGGTCTTTCATCGAACTTTTCACCATTATCTTTGTAGGAACCAACGATAATGTCACCTGCGGCAAAGTTTTCATCGCCCGTCCGATGCTTACTGACAAAGTGCGCGGTCCACTCGACTAAATAGTCCATCCCAGGCATGCGAACGCGCTCTGCATCTCCCATTAATTGGGCAATCACTTTGGTTTGTTCGCCTTGGAATAATGGCTGAGGTAATCGTTGAACTTCAATCTCAAGCTTTGAAACCCGTTTAATTTTCGAGCCCGGCACCACCTTCCCCACTAATTGCCAAGGACCTGGCTGGGGTGATTCGATATAAATAATATCTCCGGTCATACCATCAACCCATTTAACGGTTTCTGGATGACGATTGGCGTACCACTTACTGCCATCGGGCAAGACAATCACCACGGGGGCCGAACCATATTCTCGCTGGATCATGAGTGTCATACTGCTGACCATATGATCCACCCGAAAACGATTTTTAAGCTCAGAAGCCGTATCTACGGGCACGACTTTCATATTCGAGGGCTTGGACGTGTTTACCTTACTCTCAGCACTGTTTACCTTAACCTCAGCACTGTTTACCTTAACCTCAGCACTTGGCTCAGCAGTATTTTGAACCTTAGCTGCCATATCGGTAGTCGGCTTTGTTGGCTTAGCGGTCACTGGTTCCGTATCAGCCGCAAGCAATGACGTGCTCAAGCTAAGGTAGCCGAGTATTAACGTGGTATTGACTAGATATTTTCGCAGCAACATCGTCATAGGCTAAAAATTATCCTCTCCAGAGGCACTTTCCTGATTTTGCGACTAAATCAAGGCGTTGTTCATGTATAACGAGTTCATCGGCCGATGCGCTGATCACTTTAAGATTAAGTGATGCGGGATCAAAGCGTTGAATGCCTCCCGCCTCTTGACCAACTTCTTCGTTAGAGAGATTGAACTTAGTCTGACCTCCCGTCATCGACAAATACACATCGGCAAGAATTTCGGCGTCGAGTAATGCGCCGTGGTAATGACGGCGGGAATTGTCGATGCCATAACGTTTGCAGAGAGCGTCTAAGTTGTTTTTTTGCCCAGGATGCAAAAACTTAGCGATATCGAGGGAGTCTAAAATATCACAAATGTCGCGAGTCTTTGGTCCTAACGGTTGCAGTAAGGAAAACTCATGGTCCATAAAGCTCACGTCGAAGTTTGCGTTATGGGCTACAATTTCTGCGCCACTGATAAAATCGATAAACTCTTGCGCTATTTGATGAAACCTTGGCTCATTTGCAACACGCTCATCGGTGATCCCGTGAACAGCAATCGCTTCTGGATCAATCGCTTGGCCAGGATTGATATATTGATGGTAATAACGCCCCGTTAAACGGCGGTTGATGACCTCAACACAGCCTATCTCAATAATTCGGTGTCCTAAATACACCGCACCACTCCCCTGGTTCATACCAGTGGTTTCAGTATCCAAAATAACCTGACGGCTTGCGTTTGAGATAATATTCATACTTTTATGCGCTTCTTATGACTTTTTTTGGTTATACTCGGCCGATATTTACGCCGCTGGTAACCACTTGATGACTGAACTAAAACTAATCCACATCTTCACCGATGGTTCTTGCTTAGGCAATCCGGGCCCCGGTGGCTATGGCATTGTAATGAATTATAAGGGCCATACAAAGGAGATATCCGATGGTTTTGCCCTGACAACCAATAATCGCATGGAATTATTAGCCCCAATCGTTGCGCTTGAGGCCCTAAAAGAACCCTGTAAAATCATTCTCACCAGCGATAGCCAATATATGCGCCAAGGGATCACCACTTGGATCCACGGTTGGAAGAAAAAAGGCTGGATGACATCTAATAGAACGCCGGTGAAAAATGTCGATCTTTGGAAACGTTTAGATAACGCCGCTCAACTCCACCAAATTGATTGGCGCTGGGTAAAAGGCCATGCCGGACACGCGGAAAATGAACGCTGTGATCAACTTGCTCGCGCCGCCGCAGAGGCAAATCCTACGCAAATTGATGCAGGTTATCAGGCGGAGTCCTAACACTTATCGCTGCTAGAACACCATTATTCTCGTGATAAATGGAAAAAATTACTGCAAAACTGCACAAAGGCCAGCCCTAACGACGTTGCTTGGCGACTCTTATGAGTTATGCGGTAAAACTGCCGCTCTAGCACTAATCCTTCAATGGTGACTAGAGCCAATTCTTTTCGACTAATGTCTTTATCCAACGCAAGTTCTGACAAAACCCCCAAACCAGCACCTTGTTTTACCGCCAACTTGATGGCATCTGGCGTGGTAAAGCAGAACTTAGCCTCCGGTTGCATACCCAGTTCATTGGCCGCATTAACAAAATATTCCCGAGTTCCCGATCCTTCTTCACGCAGCACCCAAGATTGGCCTTTTACGGCCATAGGCTTAACCGTTTGCCCTGCTAATGGATGAGCGGGATGGCAAAACACCAATAATCGATCCTTGTGCCACGGCTCGATATGAAGACGGTTATCAGTACAATGCCCTTCAATAAACCCCATTTCGGCACGAAATTGTGCAACGGATTGAATCACTTCTTGGGTATTGGTGATCGCCACGTCTACATGGGTTTGGATATGTTGCTGGCAAAATGCGACTGCCGCTTTCGCCAGTAAATAATTACCAATCGTTGAGCTTGCACTCACACTTAAGTGTCCAACCAAATCACCATCTTGACGAGTAAATGCCTGCTCAATTTGTTCAACACGATGTAAAAGATCGGTGGCCAACGGCAACAAGAGGTTACCTTGCGAATTCAGTTGCAGACGATTGCCAATTCTTTCAAATAACCGAGCATTGAGCTGTTTTTCCAGTTCGGCTAAGGCCATAGAGGTCGCAGGCGGCGATAGATTAACTTGTTCAGCCGCTTTTGCCACCTGACCACTGCGTGCGACGGCTTCAAAAACTGCAAGTTGCCTTAGGGTAATTCGCATATCGGACTCATTAATCGATGATGTTATTTTATATGTTCGGATAAATGCCCAGTGCGTCCGGCACTTGGCGCAGTGGCCCAATTGGGTTGTCGAACTTTACGTTTGTCACGGATTGGGGTTAATGGTGATTCTAATTTTCGAGCCACAATCAAATACAAACTCCCCGCACTGGGAAGCCATGAAGCTAAGGTTTGCTGTAAAAAACGACCACGATTCAATTCGCCGATCAGGGGATGGTAAACCAAACGCTCATCACTCACCACTTGATAACCAAGTAGCCCTAACCAATCTCGCACCCTAGATGGCATAAAAAAGCGTCCGCACCAAGGTAGATCATCTTGATATTTCGGCCACAGCTTGCCAAGAAACACTGAGCTTAAGGGGTTAAAGCCCACAATAAATAAATAACCACCGGCGATCAGCACTCTGTCGGTTTCCCGTAAAATACGGTAAGGATCAGCCTCAAACTCTAGTAGCAGGCTCATCACCACAGCATCAATCACCCCATTTTGTATCGGCAAATGACAAAAATCCCCCATTAACGAGGCTGTTGGTGCTGAGCATAGTGAAAAATGATGAGCAACAGGGGATGCCATACTGGAAAGCTGTGCACTTAAGGGGCCCAACTTCAACAAATGATAGCCAAACACCCTTGGCCACCAATCAGTGAGTTTATCGGTAACAGCTTGCTGGAGTGCGTCGCCATTGGGTAAATCTTCCCATTGCTCAGGTTTACGCACAGAACTGTTATACGACACAACTCACCTCCCTTTCCGTTATCTTATTACTTTTACCGAGTTAAGACCTTCATTGAACATCCATCATTAGGTGATTTAAAAATCACAATAGTCGCCAACTGATATCCACCTGTGGATAATAACCTCATCTTGAAATCAAAATACAGCTATCGGCGGTGCTATGCTCACTATAACAGCGATTAATGCCTTTAATGACAATTATATCTGGGTGTTGCGACAAGACTCCCTGCAAACGGTGTATGTGGTTGATCCTGGCGATCCACATGTTGTGCTCGACTACTTACGTAAACATCAACTTACGTTAGCGGGTATTTTGATCACTCATCATCATCATGATCATACAGGTGGAATAACCGCCCTCGCCGCCCATGTTAAGCAGACAACAGACCAGATCCTGGCTGTCTACGGTCCGGAACGTGAAGCTATTCAAAGCATCAATCAGCCAATCGACCCTACACAGATCAATACACTTACTTTGCCCTTTATCGATGCGCCCATACACATTTTGTCTGTACCTGGGCATACTGCTGGTCATATAGCGTATCTACTTGATGGTGCACTATTTTGTGGTGATACACTCTTTAGTGCAGGCTGCGGTCGTTTATTTGAGGGCACCCCTGCACAAATGTGGCAATCCTTAAGTTTGCTCGCGGCGTTACCCGATGAGACTCGAGTGTACTGCGCCCATGAATATACTCTTGCGAATCTTAAATTCGCCCAAGAGGTAGATGCAGATAACGCTGCACTCAACAAGTATGTAGAGCAAGCCACCACAATGCGTGCCCAAAACAAAGCCACCATCCCCTCCACCATAGGGTTAGAGCGGGCAATCAATCCCTTCCTTCGTCCGTTAGCGCCTACCATAGTCAACAGCATAAAAAGTAAGTTTTGTGACCAAGATCTGACTAAAGCTGATGAACTAAGCTGTTTTACCCTACTTCGGCAGTGGAAAGGTATTTTTTAGTAAAAAATGATCCATTTATGGCTGAAATTTATACAGATTTTTCCACTTTTGATGACGTAAATCAAAAGTGACCCTACAAGATGTACGATAATTTAGGGACAAGCTCGAAAAGATCCCATAGAATGGCTCGTTTTTGCGTGAATACTTTGCGCTCTGTGTTGCCACTTTTTTTCACATAATCAATTCGTTAGATAATTTACGTTGTACGAAGAGTGCAGTGGCAATGCACTAACAGAGGACTATCGTTTTCCATGAGAGTATCACTTTATGTTGTAGTAGGGGGATTTGCCCTACTCACAGGTTGTCAGACGTTAGACAACCCTCAGGTGCCCAAACCTGAAGCTGAAACCGTCACGACCGAAAATACCGTCCCACAGTATTATCTCGCAACCGAACCTGAATCGGCGCAAATTACTGATGTATGGGAACGAATTCGTCAAGGAATGCAGTTACCTATTCCAGACAAGAAACTCGTTAACTATTATCGCGATTGGTACATTAACAACCCTAAACACCTTGAATTGATTTCTGAGCGTGCAGCGCCTTACATGTATTTGATCGTCGAAGAGCTTGAAAAACGCCATCTACCAATCGAGATAGCCCTGCTTCCGATTATTGAAAGCGCTTTCGACCCCAGTGCTTCTTCGGCCAGTGCTGCCTCAGGGCTTTGGCAATTTACCACCCCGATGGCGAGCCACTTTGGGTTAGAAATGAACTGGTGGTATGACGGCCGTCGCGATGTGCCTGCATCCACGACAGCAGCCCTAGATATGCTCGAATATTTGTACGATAAAACCAATAATAATTGGCTTTATGCAATTGCGGCCTACAACTCAGGAGAGTCACGCGTACTCAATGCGATTAAACGCAACGAAGATAAAGGTCTTAAAACCGATTTTTGGTCGCTCGATCTCCCAAAAGAAACCAAACGTTATGTGCCACAGTTATTGGCGCTCGCTGAAGTGATTAAACATGCCGATGAATATGGCATAACTCTGGCACCCATTGATAACAGCCCTTCAATCGAAGTGGTTGATATAGACAGTCAAATTGACTTAGCCATGGCAGCAGGTCTCGCCAATATGACCACCAATGAGCTATTAAAGCTCAATCCAGGTTACAATCGCTGGGCAACCTCACCAATGGGCCCACACACTTTAGTATTACCCATTGATAAATCTGAAGAGTTCAAAAAAGCACTTGCAGAAACAGAAAGTGAGGCCCGTGTAAGCTGGCTTAGATATACGATTAAGCCTGGAGATAGTTTAGGATCTATTGCAGAAAAACATCATACAAGCATCAATGCGATCCGTGCTGCTAATGGTATGAAAAACAACAATATCATTGCTGGAAGACCGCTAATTATCCCAGTCTCTGCTGATGACAAACAACTGTATGCCCTATCAACCAGTCAGAAATTACCTAAAAAAGCCGCTGTTGCCGCCTCGGGTAACAAGTTGACCTATAAAGTAAAATCCGGTGATAGTTTGTGGCAAATTGCCCAAGCACATAATGTTAGCGTCAAACAGTTAATGACTTGGAACCATTTAAGCAAAGACAGCAAATTACAAAGTGGTCAGCAATTGACGATTGTTGCACCACAAGAAAAACACGATAACGAGCAGATCCGAACCGTCAGCTACAAAGTTAAGGCTGGTGATTCACTCGCACGAATTGCAAACAAGTTTAAGGTGACTGTTCCTGAACTTCGCGAATGGAACGGCTTAACCGCATCACAATATATTCAACCCGGTCAAGTGTTGAAACTGGTTGTAGATGAAAGCAATTTAAATACATAAAGCATTTAAGTGTGAATCACTCTAAATACCTTATGTTTAATTTGTTAATAAAATCGTCTTGAATCTAAAATAAAGATCAACATAAAAAAGCAGTAACCTCTGGGTTACTGCTTTTTTATTGGCTCAATACGCCGTTATCTTTCGAGCAGAACGTTGCCGGTTACGCTCACACATCGACTGTTGACGTAGGAGATGACCGAGCACGCAAAACTTGCATACCTACAAGCCGCCCAACTTTTTAAGTAGCGAATCCTTTAATTTTTCTTTCGCTTTATCAGTCTCTTCCTTCAACTGATTATTTAATAACGCTTGAGTATCTAAGGCATATTCCGGCTTTTGGAAAGTACCCGTAATCGCGAGAGGGATATCAATTCCTGCCAGCGCATCTTTCTCACTGCCACCTTGACCTTTAAGGGAATTGACTAAACTGGTCGTTAACCGATAATCCAGAGTTTGCGTCAAGAGATCCGCGCTGCCCTTACCCGCAAGCCTAAGCAAAGGTGAAGACATTGCGAGATCAGGGTTTGTCGCTACACCATGTTCAAGGGAGAAGTTACCGGTTAGGCTCGAGAAGTCGGTTTTACGCTCCTCTTTCGTGTCCGCAGACAAATCCCCCTTTAATTTAGCCTGAGCACTACGGATCATCTGCGGGATATTGACACCGTAAAGGGCACCATCGGTGATATCAAAACGACCATTTGCGAGGAGGTTTTTCTTTAATTGTTCAGGAATCAAACTCTTACCTTTCCCTTTTACACTAAAATTTGCAGTTCCCGCCAGAATATCAAGCTTGGCCGCATCCTTAAGTAATGGTTGAATTTGAACACCTGATATTTGCTTATCAAATTGGTAACTTGCCACTTTTGATCGCGCATCAACCTGAGCATTGAGCATTAACTTACCTTGGTAGAGATCTGCACTTAGCTGCTTAAGATCAACCTCACCATTTTTAATGCCTAAATCCATTAACCAATTTTGCGTAGACAAATTCGCGACTTTGATCGATTTAACCGCCAATATTAGCTTCGCATCCAAACCATTAAGCGCCGTTAAATCGGGTTCAACAGCCTGAGTCTGTGAAGACGCAGCTGCGGTTTGTTCTTCTGAAGTGTCAGATTTTGGTAGCAAAGCATCGAGGTCAATATCCCCAAGTTGGAAATCCGCACTAATTTTCGGCACTTTGCTCCCGTAATTGACGGTCAACTTACCCGCTGCATTGATATCCATTGCGGTTAATTTACTGATGTCCAACGATAACTGCTTTTTATCTAATGCAATTTGGCTGTTTAGACTAACCTCAGCGGTCAATTTTTTATTAGGGATCCCCTCGCCTTCAACTTGAGTCTCAATATTGAGTTTCTCAACTAGGAGTTGATTAAAATCATGACTTAACTTGATTTGCCCTTCGCCTTTACTGCTCACTGTCATATCCGGCAAGGTCGCGGCAAATTCATAGGCCATCGGCGCAAATTTATCGAGTGAAAATGCCCCCAAAGTGAACTGTTTTAAGGTTAAGGTTTGGGTTTGCCCTTTAGCTTCATCAATTAAATTTATTTGCGTATTCGTAATAGAAATGCCACCTACATCGATACTGGCTAATTGTGCTTTAGCACTTGGTTCAGATGGGGTAGCAGATAGCTCAGTGCTCTTGCCCGTTAAGCCATCTAGGCTTGAGCTACCATTTTTACGGGTGACCAAATTGATTTTTGCGCCATCAAGAGTGAGCTGAGCGATTTCAATTTGCTTGCTAAACAGTGGTATAAGCTCAACCTCAGCTACGGCTTTATTAACTTCAAGCATCGATTTTGGGGTAAATCCCTCAGGGTTAGATAGGGAAACACCGCCTAAATTAATCCCTATGGTCGGAAAAAATGTCCATGACAAGTCATCGGTTATTACTAACTCGCGCCCAGTTTGTTTTTTAACAGCGTTGACAACTTCTGGCTTAAAATCATTAGGGTCAAAGAAAACAGTAAGATATAAGGCGACAGCGACAATTAAGGTCACCAGAATGGCTAAAAACCACTTAATGAATTTCATGAAAACATCCTTATCAATAACATCTTGAATTTAAAAACTTAACTTAAAAATGCGAAATTTAAACACTCCTCACTGATGGCAATGCCATTCTCATCAACATAAACCATCATACCGGGTTTGACTGTAACACTGCCAAACTCGATAGGCACATTGACTTGTCCTTGATCTTTCTTATCAGTCTTGATGGGCATCGCGCCTAAGGCATAAACCCCTAAATTAAAAGTATTCAGTCTAGCAACATCCCGAACATAACCATTGATAATCACGCCTTGCCAACCATTATCCATGGCGCTTTGGGCGATTAAATCTCCCAGCAGTGCACGACGGGATGAGCCTCCACCATCAACAACAAGCACTTTCCCTTGACCTGGCTGTGCTAAAACTTCTTTCACTTTGGAGTTATCTTCAAAACATTTGACCGTCACAACTTCACCCCAAAACAACTTCTTACCACCATAAGCACGAAACGCTAGCGGCAACAAAGTGAGTTTGGATGGATAGTGATCAAACAAATCGGGTAATAGATCAAGCATTTCAATCTCCACTTGGCGAAAAGTTTAGACTACTCATTATTGTAGACGCCGACAAGTACTATGAGAAAACCAGCTTTTTATTGGTTTTAGCACTTTAATACTTGGTCAGCATTGGCATAAACATTATAATCTGCGATAGTAAAACGCTTGTGATACCCTCTTGGGTTAAGGCATTCATTCTTTCGCTTCTCAACGTCTCGTAATAAAGTGAACACCAAATGACAACTGATCTAGATTTGCAAAGCGCTATCGCTGCACTCGATGAATATGGATATGAGAAAAAAGTCTCAACGGATCTTGAGCAAGCCCGTAATAAACAACAAATGGGGAAATACATCAAATCCCTTGATTACAGTTTGCGTCGCTTATTAATATTGCAAGAAACTGTTAACGAACTAGTTGAAGAAAAGAAACACCAACTTGCACAGCAAGAAAATATTCAAACCTATAAGACTAAAATTATTAACCTTTCTCGAGAGTTTAACATTTCATACGAAGATGTATTAGCTATTATGGCTGAGTTACCCAACAAAAAATAATACCGAAAACAGCCTTCCAGAAAGAACAATTATAACAAGGCCGTACAGAATCTGCTGTATGGCCTAAATTAATCGTTGTATCAATTCAGACGTATTCATCCACGCAATGTATATCAAAACAGCCAGTGAAAAGGCGCCATTGATGGCACCCTTTCAATTATTGGCTTATTTTTCTAGCATTAACTGACGAATATATTTCACTGGCGCACTGCCATAGCTTAAAAACTTCTCATGGAATGCTTTGAGATCAAAATCCTTACCTTTGAGCTGCTTATATTCTTCGCGGAAATCGTAAATTTCACGGTAACCCGAGTAGTAACTGGTCAGCTGTACTTGGCTTAGGGTAGCACGGCGCCACTTGCCTTCAGCCTCAGCTCGTTGCTGGAAGGCTTCATCCATCATCAGGCTGATGGCTTGATCTTCAGTCATGCCTTTAACATGAATGCTGTAATCCAAGATCGTGTTACAGATAACACGTAGATTCCACTTGTAATACATCAACCACATTTCAGGCTCGAAATTGCCATAACCTTCTTCAAGCATCATGCGTTCGGTATAAACAGCCCAACCTTCGACCATTGCGCCATTACCAAATAAGCTTTTCACTAAGCTTGGCGATTCATTGGAATACACTAATTGAGTGTAATGCCCTGGAATCGCCTCATGGATATTTAAAATCTGTAATATCCAATGGTTATATTCGCGTAAATAGCTTTCAGCGGATTCATCATTCATACCATCGAGTGGCGTGACGTTATAATAGGTATTGCCTAATTTATCATAGGGGCCAGGGGCACTAATCGACGCTCCAGCATAACCACGCATATACTCAGGAGTTTCACGAACCACTAATGGTTTTTTTGGGTCTAAAGTCACTAATTTTTTTTGATTTACAAACTCAATCAACTCAGGAATTTGTTTACGGACTTCGCTAACAAAGTCGTCGCGTTTAACGTGCTCAGTCGACAATTTATCAATTAATTGGCGGATGGCGATTTTATTATCACTTGGTTTTGGCGTTGTAAAATATTTAGGCCAAAGTTTATCGGTGATCTTGGCCATTTCACCTTGGACCCTATCTTTATCTGCCATGGCTTTTTGATAGAGCTGTTTAGCCGTCATGCCCGCTTGGATATCAAAGGCAAATTTTTGCTCGTATAATTCTTCACCGATCCTAAAGCTACGGGCGCCTTCTTTTTTCAGCAAGTCAACCTGTGCATTTAACCAACGAATATGTTCATTAATTGCTTTCGTTGCCGTATCGAAGCGGGATTTAAATAGCGATTTTTCCGCATCCGACAGACCGGAATCCGCCACTTGTTTTAATAAATCATCGGAGAATACCGAAAACGCACCTTGGTTTTGCATTACAGCAAGTTCCGTATGCTCTAGGGTTGGTTTCGATATATTACTTCTTGCTGCGGCGTAATAAGCTGGGATATTTTCCATCCTGGCCAATACCGAGCGTAATCTGTCATCCAGCGGCGCAAAGTTTTCATTGATGATTTGTGCAAAACCGCCCGCCACGTTATAGCTAGAGGGATCCCATTGCCAAGATTTAAAGTCAGTGATATCCCACGCCATGCTGTTTAGCAGGTTATCAATCAAATGATAATCGATGGTTTCGTTAGAGCTCAGAGACTTAATTTCAAACTGTTTCAGCTTCGCCTGCTGGGTTTTTACAAAGGCAAGTGTCTTAACACGGCTAGCTTCATTGGGGATTTCTAAATAGCCATCATTAACATGCTTGCCGCTATATAGCGCCCATGTTGGTGATAATTGCCACAAATCATCGATAAAAGCATTACTAAACTGCGCAAAAGAAACCGTGCTAACTTCACCACTAACCACTTTACTTGGCGAGGTTTGGTCTGATTGGGATTGGCAGCCTACAAGGCCGGTGAACGATAACAATATCGCAAGGGATAGGGTGGTTTTTCTCATTCTTTATTGTCCTTTTTATATTTATACCAACGCGTTGTTGTAATGCTTACCCTAAGCAAGCTGGTAAAACGAATGCTAGGCGTATTGAATTTGGCGATAACGCCTGAAAGCTCGCTCGTCAGGCGTATTTAACATTACTTTAGTTAATCATATCAGCCGCCTAATTGCAGCAATGTTAATATCTAATACATGCCCAGTTACAAATTTGTAAGCCCATTTATTAACCCCTCGAACTAACCGCAAAGTTGAGATAATCCCCTATTTCAACAATGCTACTGCTATAATAGCGACCTGCTTCGCTGTTTGCGCCACGCCAACAGTTTGCCAATAAATCATTTAGTTGAGATCCTCAATGCCATTCACCCAACTTGGATTACACAGCGCGCTTATCAAAGCCGTGACTGAACTGGGTTACCAAAGCCCTACGCCAATACAAGCTCAGGCCATTCCCAGCATTCTTGCGGGGAAAAATGTGCTAGCCGCGGCTCAAACCGGTACAGGTAAAACGGCTAGTTTTGTATTGCCGTTGCTACATCGATTTGCTGACGCACCCAAAATTCGGCCTAAACGGGTACGTACCATCATTCTTACCCCCACTCGGGAACTGGCGCTACAAGTTGAACAAAACATCAATCAATATGCCAAGTACCTGCCGCTGACGGCCATGGCCATGTACGGCGGCGTTGATGCTGCGCCGCAAAAAAAACGTCTGATTGAAGGGGTTGATCTGCTCGTTGCAACGCCTGGGCGTTTGCTGGATATGTATACTCAAAGAGCCATTCGCTTTGATGAAGTCTCCGTATTAGTGCTGGATGAAGCCGATCGCATCCTCGATATGGGTTTTATCGAAGATATTAATAGCATTATTGAAAAGCTGCCTGAGCAGCGGCAAAACCTGCTATTTTCGGCAACCTTATCAAAACAGGTCAAAGCACTGGCTAAAACCGCTATTCCGGATGCCATTGAGATTGAAATCAGTCGTAAAAATGCCGCTTCAACGCAAATTGAGCAGTGGTTAACGACCGTTGATAAAGATCGAAAATCCGCACTATTGAGCCATTTAATTAAAGAGAATAACTGGGCACAGGCATTAATTTTTATCCAAACCAAACACGGCACCGCCAAATTGGTTAGCCAGTTAGAAAAGCGTGGCATTACCGCGGAGGCTTTTCACAGTGGTCGCAGCCAAGCGGTGCGCGAGCAACTGCTTATCGATTTTAAAGCGGGTAAAGTCTCCTTTTTAGTCGCGACCGGTGTTGCGTCACGCGGTATCGATATCGATGCGCTCGAGCGAGTGATTAACTACGATTTACCCGATGAAGCCGATGACTATATCCATCGCATTGGCCGCACCGGCCGCGCGGGTAATCAAGGTGAAGCCATATCCTTTGTCTCTAAAGATGATTTTAGAAATCTGTGCGCCATTGAGCGCCGTTTAGGTCATATTATCGAGCGCAAACACATCGAGGGGTTTGAGCCTAAAAAAGCGGTGCCTATTTCAATTCTCGATTTTGTGCCTAAATCGGCTTCTACATCAGCGCATAAACCCAATAAAAAAGCTCAAGCCTTGCCCTATTCCAGTGGAAAACCCGGCACCTTTGAGGCGACTCAGGCGAAAAAGCACCGTAGTGCTAAATCCAAGCCGCAACCTAAGCAAGCGACAAGGTTAACACAGCCCGATGTGAGCGAAAGCACCGAGAAACAACAAACACAAGGTGAAACATCTCCATCATTTAATCCTTGGCTTAGTGGATCTCACACCAAATAACTCATTAACAGAAGCGCAGCATATGATTATTTTCACGACAAATTTTGGCGATATAACCCTCGAACTTGATATAGAGCGCGCCCCCGTTACCGCCAAAAACTTTATTCGTTACTGTAAAGAAGGTTTTTATGAGCACACGATTTTCCATCGTGTGATCAAAGGCTTTATGATCCAAGGCGGTGGTTTTACCGCCAAAATGAAAGAAAAGCCCACCCACGAACCAATTGTCAACGAAGCCAACAAAGGCCTATCGAATGTATTTGGTACTATCGCCATGGCCCGTACCGATGCGCCACACTCGGCAACCGCGCAGTTTTTTATCAATACTGCCAATAATGAGTTTCTAGACCATACGGCACCCACCAATAATGGCTGGGGTTATGCGGTATTTGGTAAAGTCACAGCGGGACTCGAGGTTGTACTGCAAATTGAAGGCGTTAAAACCACACGAGTAGCGGGCCATGAAGACGTGCCCCGTGAACCCATCATTATCGAAAAAGTGACGATTATTGAATGACTTTATCTAATCGGTAAAATTGTTTTGCGTGACTGAGCAATGGTCCAGCAATAACGCCACCATTCCTTGATAAATAACGCTTTGGTTTTAAACTCGAGATAGAAAAAAGGAGCAATCAACCGAAATGGTTAGTTGCTCCTTTTTGTTCATTACTATCTGATATTACAGACAAAAGCTGCTTGAATGGTATTAATCCAGATCTTTAAGCGGCCACAGCACGATATGGTCTTCAATATCCTTAATCCTGCGCTCATCTACCACTTTGCCTTGAATCGACATGCCTGCAAGGTGCATGGCTTCCTTCGACCCCGTAAGTAATGGATGCCAGCTTGGTAAGTCTCTGCCAGATGCCAAACGGCGATAGGCGCAGCTATCGGGTAGCCAGGTGAGTTCATGGACATTTTGCGCAGTAATCACAGTACATTGGGGAACATGGCTAAAACGGTCACTATAATGTTTGCAGCTGGCACTTTGGTGATCGAGTAATAGACAAGCCGCATTGGTGTAATACAGCTCTTCAGTTTCATCATCAATCAATTTGTTTAAACAACACTTACCACAACCATCACAGAGGGACTCCCACTCCTGCGACGTCAGCTCGGTTAACGCTTTATTCTGCCAAAATGCCATGTTTACGCTTATCTTCATATAAAAAATCCGCTCAATGTGGGCCATTTTACACCAATTTACAGGGGATGCTTAATTATCTCCGATACATGCACCACAAAGATGCCTAAATAATCGCACTCATCTAAATAATTCACCGCTTGCCAGCGCATTAAGGCACGGTAATTGTTATAGACGAAAGACCTTGATGACTCAGCGCCATAAGACATGTGAGACGAAGGCATGAATATTTTGATGATTGGGCAAATCACTATTATCGAGATGCCTTACCCCAATGGTTGCCACTTACTAGGGCGTGTTGACGTTTCAGGGTTGTTTTTGCAGCAATTTGGCTGGCGTTTATGCAAGGCAAAGTCCGTGCTGTGTAGTTGTTCTACATAAACGGACGATAACGCAGCAGAAACGTCAGTCAAATGCTGCCCGAAGGGTTCGTCTGGCAAGCCCTTGCTCTTACTTTCTGTCATAAGAGCCGCTCGTCATTTGAGTAGAATAACTACACATCATTCCTCGTTTTGCGAGCACGAGCTTGCCAGAACGAACAAAATCTAATCTCGAAACGTCAACACGCCCTAATGTCTGCGGCTGCTTAAATTTAAGAGGAGAGCATTAAAGAAGGAGATTTGCCCTTACGAATTAAGGGCAAGAGGAGCTTAGTATATGCTGCAACAGATTTAAAGACTGTCTTTGGCAGTTACCCTGTGCACAGTTACAGACTAGTCTTGAATCCCAAGGCTTTCTCTGTGCTCGGCCAATAAATTAACCTGCGGTGGCGGAATTTGTAAATAAAACCCCTTTTCCTTGAGTGCTGCTCTGACCTTATTAATATCGGCGATACCGAGTGATTCACGCTTAGCAATCGGGAATACCATCACTAACTGAGGCACACCAAACATATCTAACAACGCCTGCGGGACGTCGTCGAAACAGTCCCTTTTGTTTACAAATAAGTAAGTGTCAGCCTTTCGACTACTTTTATAAACCGCACATAGCATAAGAGTATAAATATCCAATAGTTCAAACTTGCCAGTCAATGGGGCACACTATAACATGGTCGCCTAGTAATTTAATTGCAAATCAGCGAACCGACTGATGATTTCTGGAGAATAGTGCCGGGATGTCAAAACCTAGCTTAGAGTTAAAAGGCGCTTCTTTTACTCTTTCAGTGCTTCATATTAATAACAGCGATTTAAATGCTGTCATGGCTGAATTAGATAGCAAATTGGCACAAGCTCCCCAATTTTTTCTGGGTGCCCCTTTAGTCGTCAACCTCAGCGCCATTCAAGATAACGATTTTAATTTACAGGGCTTAAAAGAGTTATTACTTTCCCGCCAGTTAGTTATTGTAGGAATTACTGGTGCAACTAACGTCCTGAGCAACCAAGCTAAAACACTCGGACTTGCCATAGTCAAAGCGGGTAAACAAAGCGTCGCCCCCCCACCAGCACCGCGTCAAACTAAGATTTTGAAGCAAAATATCCGCTCAGGTCAGCAGGTCTATGCAAAAAATGGCGATTTAATCATATTTGGTGCGGTAGGTAATGGCGCTGAAGTCATCGCCGATGGTAGCATTCATATTTATGGTGCGTTACGAGGAAAGGCCATGGCGGGCGCAGCTGGCGACAGCAGCGCGGTAATCATTGCTCATTCCCTCGAGGCAGAATTAGTTTCAATAGCAGGGCAATATTGGCTCGCTGAAAATCTACAACAACATAGCTCAGATAAAGGCGGCTGCATTCGCTTAAATGGCGAGTCGCTTATCGTTGAATCATTGCCCCTCTAAATGGCACAAAAAAGGATAGAGAGAAACATGGCACAAATTATTGTTGTCACTTCAGGTAAAGGTGGTGTTGGTAAAACCACATCCAGTGCGGCGATTGCAACTGGACTTGCACTACAAGGGCATAAAACTGTTGTTATCGATTTCGATATAGGCTTGCGTAACTTGGATCTAATCATGGGCTGTGAGCGCCGCGTCGTCTATGACTTTGTCAATGTCATCAACGGTGAAGCGAATTTAAATCAGGCACTTATCAAAGATAAACGCTGTGAAAAACTGTTTGTACTGCCAGCCTCGCAAACTCGTGATAAAGACGCCCTAACAAAAGAAGGCGTGGGCCGTGTGCTTGACGATTTAGCCAAAGAATTTGAATTTATTATCTGTGATTCCCCTGCAGGTATTGAGCAAGGCGCGATGATGGCATTGTATTTTGCCGATATCGCCATTGTGACGACCAACCCTGAAGTAAGCTCGGTTCGCGACTCTGACCGTATTCTAGGAATGCTGCAAAGCAAGTCACGCCGCGCAGAACTCAGTTTAGAGCCGATAAAAGAGTACTTACTGTTGACTCGTTATTCTCCAAGTCGGGTAAAATCGGGCGAAATGTTAAGTGTTGACGATGTAAAAGAAATCCTTGCCATTGATTTGCTTGGCGTTATCCCTGAATCACAATCCGTACTCAAGGCATCAAACTCCGGAGTACCTGTGATTATCGATCAAGAAAGTGATGCAGGCGCCGCTTATAGTGACACTGTCGCGCGTTTATTGGGTGAAGATGTCCCAGTACGCTTTATTACGGAAGAGAAAAAAGGTTTCTTACAACGGATATTTGGTAGCTAATTATGTCTTTACTCGACTATTTCAAAAGCAAGAAAAAGCCTAGCACCGCGGTAATGGCAAAAGAGCGACTACAAATTATTGTGGCCCATCAGCGTGGACAACGCGATACACCTGACTATTTCCCGCAGATGAAGCAAGAAATCATCGCCGTGATCCGCAAGTATGTGCAGATTTCGGATGATCAAGTTTCAGTGCAATTAGATCAGAATGACGATAACTTGTCGGTACTCGAACTTAACGTGACGTTGCCAGACAGATAAGTCGAGCGTTGGCGTCATCCTCAAATGGGGATGACGCTTTCTGCTGCGCCTTTCTCCTACCCCCATGCTTTAGCTGGGGTAAAATCAAGGCCTAACACCTTAAATGCAAATTTAGGCATCAAATCTTAGGTCAAAACCGAAATGTTAAAAGCAAAATATTGGCGCCTAATCTGTAAAACTTAAACTTCAAGCTTTGCCAATGACTCGGCCGCGATCTCTCCGCGCCAACCGCTTAATACTGTTGGTAATTCCCCTTGCTGTTTATCCCAACGCCATTGTAAATACTCATGAATATGACGTTTGGAGCCCAGCATTTCCATCGGAATGGCATGTTGTTCGCACAGTTCGGTTAAACAAGTTTTAATGGTCTTAAAGGCGGATTTATAACCCGGTTTAAGCGCTAAAACATCAACTAGCTCCGGCGGATTGTTTAAGTCAGCAGTCTGCATTATCCGTAAAATATCTTTACCATGGATGCGTTTTTCCTGCTCAGTTAAATCGTTCAATTTAAACAAATCACTTATGCTTTTAGGCTGTTTTTTCGCTAGCGCAATTAAACCATGATCTTTAATCACAAAGCCTAAGGCTAAATCCCGTGCTAAAGCTTTTTCTAAACGCCATTTAGCCAGCACTTTAAGGTAAGCCAATTGAGGCTCTGTTAATTGAAATGCGTTTTTTACTTTAAGGTATGCGGTCTCGACATCGGGAGGAGCTAAACGCCCTTCAGTCATCCGCTCGCCTTCTTCATAAAGCCAATCTAAACGGCCTTGCGCTTTAAGCTTGTCGGCGAGTTGCGGATAAAGTTGATAAAGATACAACACATCATTGGCGGCGTAGCTAAGTTGCGCCTCGGTTAAGGGGCGACGTATCCAGTCGGTGCGTGACTCACCTTTATCAATCACTTCACCTAAGCAGGTTTCGACTAACTTGGCATAACCTAAGCCATGACCCATACCGCATAGTGAAGCCGCAATTTGGCTATCAAATAAGGGCGTAGGTTGGCGCTGGCCATAATGGGCGAAGACTTCTAAATCCTCACTGCAGGAATGTACTAGCTTGATAATGTTAGGATTATCTAACAAAGCCCAAAATGCATCGAGATTGGGTAAAGCCACAGGGTCAATCAAAGCTAAGGTGTTACCATCATAGGCTTGGATCAGGCCAAGCTTAGCGTAATACGTACGTGTGCGCACAAACTCGGTATCTAATACCAGTACTGCGCTCTGTTGATATTGAGCGACGAGGGCATTGAGGCTCGCTTCGTCGCTCACATAGTGAAACACTGACAAATTCTTCTCCAGTTCCTGTGGGATAATCACATCCATAAAAACAAAAGCCGGCTTATTGCCGGCTTCAATCTTACGCGCGCTTGACTTCGTCTCTCAGTTCTCGTCGCAAGATCTTACCCACATTGGTTTTAGGTAACTCGTCCCTAAATTCTACCAGCTTCGGCACTTTATATCCCGTTAAATGCACTCGGCAATGCTTAATGATGTCTTCAGCGGTTAAAGATTTGTCTTTCGCCACCACAAACACCTTCACTAACTCGCCACTTGCATCATTAGGAACCCCTACTGCCGCGACTTCTATCACCTTAGGATGTAAAGCAACAACCTCTTCCACTTCATTGGGGAAGACGTTAAAGCCAGAAACTAAAATCATGTCTTTCTTACGATCAACAATATAGAAGAAACCCTGTTCATCCATATAACCGATATCGCCCGTGGCGAGCCAGCCGTCTTTATCAATCACTTTGGCTGTCTCTTCTGGACGCTGCCAATAGCCTTTCATGATCTGTGGGCCTTTGCCAAATAGCTCACCTGTCTCGCCTTGGGGCAACACATTACCCGCATCATCACGCACTTGAATGAGTGTAGATGGCGCAGGAAAACCGATAGAACCGTTATAACCGTCTAAGTTATAGGGACAGCATGTTAACAGGGGCGAGGCTTCAGTTAACCCATAACCTTCAAGTAAACGGGTTTTAGTGATGCTCTGCCATTTATCGGCCACGGCTTTTTGCACGGCCATACCGCCACCAATGGATAATTTGAGGCGAGAAAAATCTAGCTCAGCAAAATCACTACTATTCACTAAGGCATTAAACAGGGTGTTAACACCTGTCAGGGCGGTAAAAGGATATTTCTTGAGTTCAGCCACAAACCCTGGAATATCCCGAGGGTTAGTGATTAACAGATTCTGACTGCCCTTATGTAAAAACAGTAAGCAATTCACTGTTAAGGCAAAAATATGATAAAGCGGTAATGCAGTTACAACAAATTCAGAACCATCCCGCAGCGCTGGAGAATAAGCACCGTTAGCCTGCAACACGTTTGCCACCACATTACTGTGGGTTAACATGGCGCCCTTTGAAACCCCAGTCGTACCACCAGTATATTGCAAAAAGGCAAGGTCACCCCCAGTGATTACGGGTTTGACATACTGCATTCTGCGACCTCTTGACAAGGTTTCGCGCATCGAAAGGGCATGGGGTAGATCGTATTTAGGCACCAGTTTTTTAATATATTTCACAACAAAGTTAACTAAGGTGCGTTTTGGCGCACTTAGTTGATCGCCTAAACTAGTGATAATGACACTTTTCACGGGCGTTTGATCGACCACTTCTTCTAAGGTGCGGGCGAAGTTAGACACCACAACAATGGCTTTGGCGCCCGAGTCAATCAACTGATGTTTGAGCTCTCGCGGGGTATAAAGTGGGTTAACGTTAACCACCACCATACCAGCACGTAATACCCCAAATAACGCAATAGGATATTGCAACAGATTGGGCATCATCAGTGCGACACGATCGCCCTTTTGTAGCTTCAATTCATTTTGTAAATAAGCAGCAAAAGCACGGCTACTTTCTTCAAGTTTACGGTAAGTTAGCGTGGCCCCCATGTTGATAAATGCAGGTTGATCCGCATACTTAGCCACCGCGGTCTCGAACATATCGATAAGCGATGAATACTGATCCACATTAATCTCAGCAGGCACATCTTTTGGTAAATGTTTAATCCAAGGCTGATCCACTACTTTCTCCTAAATCCCCACAACTGCGGATACGGTACCCTTACTACCGCCAATACTCGACAAATACCGAGTTAAAATACCGACTTACATTTTATTGTTATTGATTTACCCGGATAAATCATACGGGCGTTTTAATTTTGATCATCATCACATAAAAGAAACAAAAAACCTAGTGTCTTTTTTATGTTAGTAAAAGCCATTATGCGACAAAACGTTGGATTAACTGACTAACCGCTTGCGCATTATCCATATGCACATGATGGTCCCCCTCAAGCATATGTTCAGACAAATTGCTGAACCATTTCCTTGCTTTAGGTAGCGCCGTATGTAATTGGCTAAAACCTTGTTTGCCGCAGATGAGTAAGGTAACCACCGAAATATTTTGCATTAAAGCATCGACTTGCTCAAAGGTCAGTCGCATTGGCGAGTCGAGCCTTAGTCTTGGATCACTTCGCCAAACAACTCCATCAGAAGTCGCTTGCATATTGCGGTCAAGTAATAGTCGACACCACGGTTCGGCCAATCCGGTTAAATGCACTCTAGCCTTAACTGCCGTTTCCAGACTATCGTAGACTCTCATCCGTTTATGTTTTTGCGCTAAAAATTTCTCATGTTGGTAAAAGCTTTTCCTCAGCCGCGATTTGGTTTGGGTTGCTGACTCATATAAGGGGCTTAAGGCCTCAATTAAAATCAGCTTATTAACCTTTTCTGGAAATGCTGCCGTATACGCAGAGGCGATAATCCCCCCTAATGAATGCCCAATAATAGCCAGTGGCTTTTGTGGCAAAATCGCCAGTAACGCATCGAGATCGTATAAATAGTCAATCCAGTGTAATGGGTAATGTCCCGGCCGATGCGCCGAAAAACCATGACCGGGCCAATCTATGGCAAGAATTTGGTAATCTGACAAATACTCAGCGAGAGGCTCAAAACTGTTGGCATTGTCTAACCAGCCATGCAACGCGAGCAATAATGGTTTATCTTTCGCTCCCCATAATCGACCACTCAGCTTGATATGGGGTAACACAAACTCGACTTGATTTTTGGGGGCGAAAGACTGCCACATATTGCCTCTAATGTCAGGTGATTAGCGGGATTTTTTGACAAATTTGAGCGTCATGCGATCACTCTCACCAATTGCTTGGTATTTTTCTTTATCTGTATCACCTAAAGCAAAGGAAGGTGGCAACGTCCATACTCCCTTGGCATAGTCCTTAGTGTCTTTCGGATTGGCGTTGATTTCGGAGCTTTCGGCTAAGGTAAAACCGACCTTTTTGGCCAGCGCGATCATCTCGTCTTGATCCATATAGCCCGTGCTCATATTCATGCCTTTATTGGCTCTATGTTCGACGACGCCAAATACACCGCCATCTTTAAGCACTTTGTAAGAAGCGGCAAACACGTTTTCGAGCTGGTCGCTTGAAGCCCAATTATGTAAGTTACGGAAAGTTAATACCAAGTCAGCACTGCCATCGGCACCTAAATTCATTTTGGCTGGAGGGTCAAGAACCACCATTTTCGCATTACCAAATAAGGCTTTATTGGCCGTCATCCAAGTATCGAATTTCACGCCCGCATTGGCGCGATAGCGATTACCAGGGGTGTCCGTGCTGGGGGTAGTTTCGAAACTGGCGGCAATATATTGTCCCTTAGGCGCAAGATAAGGGGCAAGGATTTCAGTGTACCAGCCATTACCTGGCCAAAGTTCAATCACGGTTTGTGTTGGGGTTATACCAAAAAATGTAAGGGTTTCTGCGGGGTGACGATAAATATCGCGGCTAGCGTTTTTGGCTTGGCGAAAATCACTTTTAATGGCTTTATCTAATGCTTCATCTGCATTGGCCATACCTGAACAGAGACCAGCAATCAGCATACTGGCGATGAGTGTGACTTTTTTCATAATAATTCTCCTTGGATACCGAAGACTTAAGCTAGCAGTCTATATAAAAAAATCCAAGAATTAGCCGCATAAGTTGACCATTTAGGCTGTAAATATTTGTGATGTCATGGGAGCATTAATGTGCGATGTATTAACGAGAGATGGCGGAATCCACCCGCCGCCAAGCCATATACAAGGCGCAGATACTGCAAAACAACCAAATGGCGACCCAAATCCACGCTGGTATCCATGAACGATCAGCCAGCAGCACCGCATCGCCCAGCCCTTCGAGTCCGAGCAATACCGTTGGGCTTG
Organism: Shewanella sp. Sh95; assembly: GCF_001308045.1. NCBI lineage: Bacteria > Pseudomonadati > Pseudomonadota > Gammaproteobacteria > Alteromonadales > Shewanellaceae > Shewanella > Shewanella sp. Sh95. The sequence goes on along the minus strand of NZ_LGYY01000169.1, from coordinate 9,532 downwards.
CCAGCGCATTGAGCATGATCATCAAACCAATAATGCGTAAAAATTGCGTGAGGATTTTATTTTTGCTGAGTTTTAACGGCAGTAACAACACTATCGTCAGTACCGCTAAAATGGCTAAGGTGAGCAAATCTCGCCCCCACAGCAGACCACTTAGCACCACTAAACCGCCTAAAAACGCAAAGCTTAGGCGAATGCCCTTAGGCCAAGTCGCCAGCAGATAAATAAGGTATCCCCAACAGGCTGCGCCAAAATAGCCCGCAAATCCAATCACCAGTGGCGAGCCACCTTGGCTAAAGCAAAACCCCGCACCATTGGGAAAGAGTTGAATATGACTCACTATGCCGCCACTGAGCACTGTCGCTATCCCATGGGACAACTCGTGGAAATAGCTCTCTAACCACTTAAATGGCACACTCAGATAAGGAATGCGCGTCAAAATGAGGGCCAGCATCAGTTCGATGATAAACAAACCACGGCTCGGAAGGCCGCCAGTTAAACGAGGTGTAAAACGAGATTGAGAAGACACTGACGCACTATCAGGCATAAATATCCACACCCACCATCTGCTGAATCTCTTCACGTTTGGCGGCATGTTGCGTTTGTAGGTATTGGGCGATAGCCCCTTGATGTCCTCGGGTACTTTGCTCGTATTCGAGTTGGGCACCGAGTCTGGATTGTAGGTTTTGTGATGATCCTTCATCGGTATCGTCAAAGGCTAAGGCAGAAACCGCATCGAGCTCAATCACAGGGCGCGGCGCTTCCGTGGGCGACATTCCCTGTATGATCGCGGGGCGATTACTCGCAACCGCTTGTGTCAAACTCGTTTGAAGCGAATTTACCTGCATCGAAATGCCCAGTTAATATCCTAGTAGTCCTAGTTAGTATTATTAGGCTGTTGTGACAAACGCCTAACTAAGATTTGATGTCTACATCGTGAACCAATGCAGACAGTTTAGATTCTAACGTATCATGGGGAATAATGAACAGTTTATTCACGTCCCGGTAACTTTTTCCATGTCACAGTATCACGAAGATATACAGGCTCGAGTACATCGACACTGGTGGTTAATCCCGCTTTGATACCCGCTTCGGCCAGCACTAACATGGCTCGGGCATCGGGATACTTCACCGCCGCTAAGGAGGTAATGCCGCTGCCTAGAGCTAATAACTCGGGATAAGCATCAAACCCAGTGCCGCAACCCACAATGGTTTTATTAAGATCGAATGCCAGCTCAACCTGCTCAGGCGCGCTCACTACCTCTTTACCGACTAATGTAGCAATGCCATCGACGGCCACAAATTGGCCCCAGTACACTTCTCCCATGCGCGCATCAATACAGCAGAGCACTTGCTCGGCAGCGTGCTCAGCAATCGCCATTTGTGCCATGGCCGCTAAGGTGGAAATGCCGATAACGGGTAAGTCTAACCCTAGGGCTAAACCTTGAGTCATGCTGGTGCAAATACGGATGCCCGTAAAACTGCCTGGCCCACGGCCGTAAGCAATGGCATCCAGTTTATCTAAGCCGACATTGGCTTGTTTTAATACTGCTTCCACCATAGGCAATAAACGCTGACTATGCTCCCGAGGCGCATCGGCTAACTCAGCAAAAACCTGTCCTTGATAATACAGGGCAGCCGAACAAGCTTCGGTACAAGTGTCGAGGGCGAGAATACAAACAGAGTCTTGGGGTGTTGTCATATAAAAACCGCGCTGTGGGTATAGTTGGGCAGAAGAATAGCGACTTATTAAAGCCCTGCACTATACCAAGTGTAAATTGGCGCAAATGATAACATCAAATAATCGAAAGCAAAGGCTTAAAAACAGCGGTGAATGGCTCGATTGGCTTAGCGCTGGGTTTGTGATCGCCATCACTAACTCAACAACCTCTTCGGCCTTGGTCCAAATACAGGGAAACTTTTGCCCTATTTTAGGTCTGAGCAAACAGTGCTGAAGCTTTTGTCTCACTTAATCAAGTTCACTAAAGCACCAACAAGTACAACCTAAGCATCGTTTTAACTCTCTCCCTTTGACGCGAAACTTCGCGTGATGCTTTTACACTGTTAATAAGGAAATTCAATGAGCAGTACCAGAGAAAATCCCCTTAAACCCCTTCGCCGTTTAAGACGCCTGCGCCGCACCGAGGCCATGCGCGACCTAGTGCGTGAAACCCATATTTCCCTAAGCGACTTGGTTCACCCACTCTTCATCGAAGAACACATCAGCCAAGCCGTACCCATTTCAACCTTGCCGGGGATCTGCCGTCTGCCCGAGAGTGCGCTTGCCGATGAAATTCAAAGGCTTTACGCCCTAGGGATCCGTTATGTGATGCCCTTTGGTATTTCCCACACCAAAGATGCACAGGGCAGCGACACTTGGGATGACAATGGCTTACTGGCACGAATGATCCGCACCATCAAAACCGCCGCACCAGAGATGATGGTGATCCCCGATATTTGTTTTTGTGAATATACCGACCACGGACACTGCGGCGTATTGCACCATGACGAAGTCTGTAACGATCAAACCGTGGCTAACTTAGTCAAACAATCCATTACCGCCGCCAAAGCGGGAGCCGATATGCTGGCACCATCGGCCATGATGGACGGTCAGATAAAAGCGATACGACAAGGGTTAGATGAAGCTGGTTTTGAGCACGTGGCCATTTTGGCCCATGCTGCAAAGTTCGCCTCATCCTTCTATGGACCATTTAGGGCCGCGGTGGATTGTGAACTTAGCGGAAACCGTAAAGGCTACCAGCTCGACTACGCCAATGGTCGCCAAGCCTTGCTCGAAGCACTGCTCGATGAAGAGGAAGGCGCGGATATTTTGATGGTAAAGCCCGGCACACCGTATTTGGATGTGTTAAGTCGCCTAAGGCAGCAAACCCACCTTCCCTTAGCGGCTTATCAGGTTGGCGGCGAATATGCCGGTATTAAATTTGCTGCACTGGCGGGCGCCCTCGATGAGCGCGCCGTCGTCACCGAAACCTTTATCGGGTTAAAGCGGGCTGGCGCCGATTTAATCGTCAGCTATTACGCGAAACAATATGCCGAGTGGTTAGCGCAATCCCGCTAATGCGCTGAGTCTTCAGTCCATCAGCCAAGCCATCAACGAAAACGCCACCCTATCGGTGGCGTTTTTTATCCGTCAATTTGCTCGCACATTAAGCCTATGCTTGTAGCTCGGCAAAGAGGGCTCTTACCTTTTCAACCTTTGGCCGCACCACAATTTGGCAATAGGGCTGCTCGCCATGCAGGGCGAAGTAATCATTGTGATAATCCTCTGCGGGATAAAAAGACTCAAAAGCCACCACTTGGGTGACGATCGGCGCATCAAATACCCTTGCCTCGGTTAATTTTGCAATCATGGCATTGGTCTCTTCAATCTGCGCCGCATCATGGGCAAAGACGACGGAGCGATACTGCGGCCCTTTATCATTACCTTGGCGGTTGAGCGTGGTGGGATCGTGACTCTCAAATAACACCTGCAGCAGCGTTGTAAAGCTGATTTGTGCGGGGTCAAACTCGATGTGCACCACTTCGGCATGCCCAGTTAATCCCGAACACACCGACTTATAATCGGCATCGCTCGCCTCGCCGCCCGAGTAACCAGAGCTGACATTCAGCACGCCCTTCAGGCTCTTAAAAATCGCTTCAACACACCAAAAACAGCCCGCACCAAAGGTGGCAAAGGCCGTTTTATGCGTTGATGTTGTCACCTCATCGGCCGCTTGAAACACCATGGAGACAGAATTAACGCAGTGACGAATATTCTTTGGCGTTAAATATTCCCCTTCAAACACATGGCCTAAATGACCGCCACACTGACTACAGACGATCTCGGTACGGCGACCATCGGCGTCAACATGACGACTCACAGCGCCCGGAATTTCATCATCGAAGGCTGGCCATCCACAGTGGGCATTAAACTTATCTTCTGAGCGATACAAAGGTGCATGGCATTTTTTGCACAAATACACGCCTTTGGCGTCATGTTGATAATACTCCCCGCTAAAGGGACGTTCTGTGCCCTTTTCTTCTATGACATAGCGTTCAAAATCAGTCAGTTTGTTCATAAAAGTCTCCTTTAGCTCCTAAGGTATTCGCCTGCATAAGACCGTTTGTTCCTCAGGTTTATTACGCCCCAGCCTGAATAGGCTTTTTGGCATAGTAGCCGCTTTAGTCGATAAAATCCTGTTGATTGAGCCAATGCTTAAATAACTGGAGGAAAATTCAACAATGCTCTACGCCTATCGTTTTCAATGTTTGCGCCAAGTACAGCGCAACGCTACACTTGCTGCGGGTCAATTCTCTACCCAAACCTTTCTATATGCCTGCTTAAACACTAGGAATAAGCAAGCCATACCGATAATGAGATAAGTGGCAATGACTCCTTACCGTTATCCTTAGAAAGTGTTTGGTTAACAACCATATATAACAAGTAGAAACAATATGAAATTAGAAACCATTGATTATCGTGCAGCCGATAGCGCCAAACACTTTGTGGAATCCCTACGTGAAACGGGCTTTGGTGTACTCTCTAACCACCCTATCGATAAGGAACTGGTCGAAAACATTTACACTGAGTGGCAAGCCTTTTTCAATTCTGACGCTAAGAACGAGTTTATGTTCAATCGTGAAACCCACGATGGCTTTTTCCCCGCGTCGATTTCAGAAACCGCAAAAGGCCACACGGTTAAAGACATCAAAGAGTATTACCACGTGTACCCTTGGGGTCGTATTCCTGATTCACTGCGTGCCAATATTCTAGCTTACTATGAAAAAGCCAATGCGCTGGCCGCTGAACTGTTAGAGTGGATTGAAACCTACTCGCCAGACGAGGTTAAAGCTAAGTTCTCGATTCCGCTGCCAGAAATGATTGCCGACAGCCACAAAACCCTGCTGCGCATTCTGCATTACCCACCGATGACAGGCGATGAAGAAATGGGCGCTATTCGCGCAGCGGCCCACGAAGATATTAACCTTATCACTGTGCTGCCCGCGGCCAACGAGCCAGGGTTGCAAGTCAAAGCCAAAGACGGCTCTTGGTTAGATGTGCCAAGTGATTTTGGCAATATTATCATCAACATTGGTGATATGTTGCAGGAAGCCTCGGGTGGTTACTTCCCATCAACCTCACACCGCGTAATTAACCCAGAAGGCACGGATAAGACTAAGTCGCGTATTTCACTGCCCTTATTCTTACACCCTAAACCTTCGGTCGTGCTGTCTGACCGTTATACCGCCGACAGCTACCTAATGGAAAGATTACGCGAGCTAGGCGTACTTTAAGCAATACATGCTCAAATTCGCATCAAGATTAAGCAATTAAGCGCCTTCGGGCGCTTTTTTTATGACATTCGTCGCCTTCAAGGTAGAATAGCCGTCTTTAGGTCATTTAGAACAAGGCGCTATCATGGCAATTCAATGGTATCCGGGGCACATGCACAAGGCACGCAAAGAGATCGAAGAGGCTATGCCTCAGGTCGATCTAGTAATTGAGGTGCTGGACGCCCGTATTCCCTACAGTAGTGAAAACCCCATGGTGTCAAAGCTTCGCGGCGACAAACCTTGTATTAAGCTACTGAATAAATCCGACTTAGCCGATCCCGACATTACCGCCCAGTGGATTGAATATCTTGAGCGTGAACAAGGGGTAAAAGCCACAGCGATTACCACATTGCAACCGGGTATGTTGAAAATGCTGCCGGATCTTTGTCGTAAGTTAGTACCGAGTCGCGATAAAACTGAAAAAGATATTCGCACTATGATCATGGGGATCCCAAACGTGGGTAAGTCCACCATTATCAACACCTTAGCCGGTCGCGTTATCGCCAAAACCGGTAACGAACCCGCCGTCACCAAAACCCAGCAGCGCATTAACCTGCGCAACGGTATTGTGCTCTCGGACACGCCAGGGATTTTATGGCCTAAGGTTGATAACGAAGCTAGTAGCTATCGCCTTGCCGTCACGGGTGCCATTAAAGATACCGCCATGGAATACGAAGATGTGGCGCTGTTTGCCGCAGGTTATTTCTTAAAGGCCTACCCGAAGGAAATTTGCGAGCGTTATAACATCAGCGAGTTACCTAAGGATGATATGGCGTTACTCGAAGAAATCGGCCGTAAACGTGGCGCCCTCCGTCCCGGTGGTCGCATCGATTTGCATAAAGCCTCGGAAGTCGTATTACACGATTACCGCTCAGGTCGAATTGGCCTGTTATCCCTTGAAACGCCTGCGATGGCTGAAATCGAAAAAGCCGAAGTGGAACGCATTCTGGCTGAAAAAGCCGCCGAGAAAGCCGCTAAGCTAGAAGCAGAAAAACTGAAACGCTCAGGCAAACGTCATAACGTTTAATATTACGTTGAATACTCTTAAATATTGGCAAAGTCCATTGGTAAATGCTTTACCGCCCCGTTAATGGGGCGGATGTTCATTAAAGATAACCAGTGGTCATTTTTATCATTAGCGCGACCAATCGATTTTGCCATATAGGACATTCTTTAAGACATTCAGAATTAAATTTTGATCGTTCTAGCAAGCTCGTGCTTACGAAACGAGGAGTGACATGTCGCCATTTGACTCAGTTGACAAGCGGCTATCATGACAGAAAGTAAGGGCCAGAGCTTGCCTGCCCTTCCTTTTGACAGCCTTTAGTTTGCCATTTCTGCTGCATAATCGTCCGGTAAAAAAAGTGAGGCTGTCCATAATTGAACAGCATCACCTTAGCTGAGCATGCGTTAAGTGTTAGCTTGCTTGGTTTTATTTTTCTCTGCAGCTTGTTTGCGCTGTGCTTCTTTCTTTTGTCGACGGGCTTCAATCACATAATTCACATCACTACCGATATGAGCCTCGTTACGGGATTTAGCTAAATTCACTTGGCGTTCACGTTCAACAAAACGCTTTCGCTGCTCCTCTGAAATCTTATCAATACAATGTGGGCAACTCACACCTTGCACATAAGCTGGGGATAATTTTTCCGCTTCAGTGATTGGCATACGACAAGCATTGCATTGATCGTATTGCCCTTTCTTTAAATCATGGTCGACCGCCACACGATTATCGAAGACAAAACATTCGCCTTCCCACAGGCTTTCTTCCTGTTTGACTTCTTCAAGGTATTTAAGGATGCCACCTTCGAGGTGATACACTTCTTCAAAGCCTTGCTCTTTTAAATAAGCGGTTGATTTTTCACAGCGAATACCACCAGTGCAGAACATCGCCACTTTTTTATGCTTGGCAGGATCGAGATTCTGCTTAACATACTCAGGGAATTCTCTGAAGGTTTCGGTCACGGGGTTAATGGCATTTTTAAAGGTGCCGATTTGCACTTCATAGTCGTTGCGGGTATCCACTAGGATGACTTCAGGATCGGAAATCAGCGCGTTCCAGTCCTGTGGCTTAACGTAAGTGCCCACCACTTTAAGCGGATCGATACCCTCGACGCCCATGGTGACGATTTCTTTTTTGAGCTTCACCTTAGTGCGGTAGAAAGGCATTTCGTCGTCAAAGGATAACTTGTAAACGATGTTTTCAAGGCCATTTTGGTTATTCAGCCAAGCCAGCAGTGCGTCGATAGCCGCTTGAGTGCCGGCCACAGTGCCGTTAATCCCCTCACTTGCCAGCAACAATGTGCCTTTAATCTCAGCCTGTTCCATCATGGACAGGAGTGGCTCACGCAGCGACTCAAAATGCGGTAATGAAACAAACTTATATAAAGCACAAACAACAACGTTAGACATAACACCCTCAACTGCTGGCTGGAACTTAATTTCCAGTGCATTAACCAATAATCACCCAAGCCTAAGCTAGGTCGCAAAAATAGGGCGAAATTCTACCTGAGTCACAGTCGGATAAACACAGACAAAAACCAAGGTCATTGCTTATTTACAGGCAAACGGTGGAATAATCAGTAATAAACGCAGTATTTCTGTTTTAAAGTCACTACTATTGCCAACTTTTAACCCACAGTCGTGACTAAATCGTTTTTATCATTGCATTAAGGAATAAGACTATGCCCTTACCCATACTCTACAGTTTTCGCCGCTGTCCTTATGCTATGCGCGCTAGACTTGGGCTATTGCTCGGCCAATGCCAAGTGGAAGTGAGAGAAATCACCTTTAAAGCGAAACCCGCAGAGATGTTAGCCATCTCCCCCAAGGGCACAGTGCCCGTATTGCAGCTCCCTACTGGAGAGGTGATTGCTGAGAGCTTGGATATTATGCTCTGGGGACTGCATAAGGCTGACTCGCCAGCCGCACAGCAGTTACTCGGACAAACCACCTCAGCGCAAAGCCTGATTAATGAGCTTATTGTGCAAAATGATGTTGAATTTAAACCTTGGCTGGATAAGTACAAATATGCAGACCGGTATCCAGAATACTCGCAGGCGGATTATTTCGCCAAGGCCAGCACTTTTCTGGTACGACTCGAAGCACAGCTTCAGCAACATCCTTATCTTATCAGCCCTGCGTTAAGCCTTGCTGATTTTGCCATTATGCCTTTTATCCGCCAATTTACTGCGGTGGATGCCAAACGGGATTTGAACGGGGATTTCCCACGGCTTATGGCATGGTTAACTGAGCTAACAAGCACTGACATATTTCAACATGCCATGACTAAATATGTGATCTGGCAGACTGGTAATACCCCAAATTACTTGTTAGGAATGTCTATAAGTAAATAAGAATTAACGTTTATTTTTATATACCCCATAGCAATCGGTAAAATGTTCACGTAAAGTAGCTCTCACTTAGGTAAAGTGAGTAAATCCTTTTTAACATTTTATGCTAAATCATCACGATGAATTACAGGGATAAAGTACTTGGATAATACGGATATTATAATCATAGCGATGCTCATCGGTTTAGCCCTACTGCATTGCTTATTCGCAGCTCGAGTATTTAAGAGCCAAGTTAATCTCAGCACTAACAAAAAATGTTTATGGTGCCTGCTAAGCTTATTTTTAGGCCCCATAGGCTACTATGCCTATCATGGTTTAATCCCTTTAGATAAACTGCAAAATGACTAGAACGGGTTGATGTTTAAGCTTTAGATGTTGCGCAAGCTCGCGAAACGAGGAATGACGCGTAGTTATGATACTCAAATGACGAGCGGCTCTTTACGCCACAACCATCATACTTTCGAGGCATCAAGTATAAAGTGCACATATCTATGCACTTGAACAATAAACCGAAAAGCGCGGACATTACCTAATGCCGATCAGTTAAGACAGATCGCTTGACGATCTCGCTGAAAAGATCAAAATCCGATGACCTCATGTCATCGGATTTTTTATGCAACTCTCAGAAGCACTCGCCCGTACCCATATTACCCGCCTAACCGAATTCACCTGCTTAGCTGATGTGTTAGAACCTGAGTTAATTCAATCTTGCCTAGACTCCCAGGGCGTTGCGACGTTAAGACGGCGTAAATTGCCGATGGACGCGATGATTTGGGCCGTTATCGGAATGGCTTTGTTCCGAGGGGAGTCTGTTCGGTCACTCATCAACAAACTCGACATTGTTTTGC
>NZ_LGYY01000121.1:0-37178 GCF_001308045.1 Shewanella sp. Sh95 | reverse complement strand
TCAATCAGTGCCTTAGAGGCCAGCATCAAGCTGTTTAATCGTTTTAGGTGAAGTTCTGGGCAGTATTGGTGTAAAGAATGTTGTAGGATATTGGCTTCGCGCATCTTGTTGTCCAAGTGTAGTTTTTGGCGAAACCATTTGATCATGCAACAAGATGCGCTTCCACCCTAATTTGATGATTTATTTGTAAATCATCAGGGGATTCTTCAGCACTAGGTATCTCTCCATGAATTTAATTAAGTTATTAATTAAAAGATGGCGACAGATTTTTACCTTAATGCTGGCATGTTTCATACCAATGGCATATGCGGCCAAGGTGGTTGTCATCGAGAGCTATCACCAAGGTTACACGTGGGATAAGCAGTATTATCAAGCCATACTCGATACATTGACACCTCTCAATGAGGTAAATCACTTTGAAATGGACACAAAACGGCTACCTAAAAATCTTCATGCAAAACGGGCAGAACTAGCATGGCAATTTATTCAACAACAAAAACCACAGTTAGTGATCCTAGCAGATGATAATGCCGTTAATTATCTACACCAACGGTTAAACTCAAGCCAAATTCCAGTGGTATACCTTGGCATTAATATGAACCCAAGAGAATATCACTTAAATGAATATAAGCGTTTTACGGGTGTGCTTGAAAGACCTCTACTCAGACGCTCTCTGCTATTACTGCAACGAATATTACCAATATCAAAGCACCGAAAAATCTTAGTTCTGTTCGATCAAAGTGATACGTCTAGACTTGCAGCGGAATATATCAGTAAGCAGCAACTGAGCATGTTGAGCGATGTGGAAGTTGAAATATTACAACTAAATCAACTTAGTGAATGGCAAAAGCAAGTCATTGCAGCTAAAGACAATGGCTTTAGTGCGATAGTCGTTGCACTTTATCATGCAGTGAGGGATGACAAAGATCAGTCGGTTGATGCTGAAGAATTATTAGGATGGGTTTCAGCTAACACGCCAGTACCCAATTTTGGTTTTTGGGGATTTAGCGTATACAACAACGGCAATATCGGCGGCTATGTTCTCGATGGTTACCAACACGGCAAGATCGCAGCCAAAATGGCCTCAAGGATCCTCGCAGGTGAGAAACCGGAAAACATATTCCCAGTAACAGATGACCTAGGACAATTTATGTTTAGCCGTAAAGGGTTAAGTAAATGGCACTTAACATTGCCTAAAGAAATCGAGAAACAAACGACTTGGGTCGAGTAAGTTAAAACGAGCTGAAATAAAAAGCCGGGCTTAGAGCCCGGCTTTTAAATTTGTAACCTTAATTACTCAGCAGCTTCAACATCAACAGCTTGAGCAGCTTCTGGACGACCTACTAGCTCGATGTAAGCCATTGGGGCTTTATCACCAGCACGTAAACCGCACTTAAGGATACGGGTGTAGCCACCAGGACGTTCCTGGTAACGTGGACCCAATTCAGTGAATAACTTACCTACGACTTCAGCGTCGCGAGTACGTGCAAACGCTAAACGACGGTTTGCAACGCTGTCACTCTTAGCAAGTGTTATCAGAGGCTCAACTACGCGACGCAGTTCTTTCGCTTTAGCTACGGTTGTCTTGATGATCTCATGACGAACCAGTGAGCTTGCCATGTTACGGAACATAGCTTGGCGGTGGCTGCTGTTGCGGTTAAGTTGACGACCACTCTTACGATGGCGCATGACCTAATCCTTATAACCTAAATCTGTACAAACCTGAGACTTATAGGTCGTCTGCTAAACTAGCTGGAGGCCAGTTTTCCAGACGCATACCTAACGACAGTCCGCGAGAAGCTAAAACGTCCTTAATTTCAGTAAGAGATTTCTTACCTAAGTTAGGGGTTTTCAGCAGCTCAACTTCAGTACGCTGTACCAGATCTCCGATGTAATGAATCGCTTCGGCTTTCAAACAGTTAGCCGAACGTACAGTTAGCTCTAAATCGTCGACAGGACGCAACAGAATCGGATCGAACTCCGGCTTCTCTTCCTTCATTTCTGGCTCAGTCACGTCACGCAGCTCAACAAACGCATCCAGCTGTTCAGCTAAGATGGTTGCAGAACGACGGATAGCTTCCTCAGGATCAATAGTACCATTAGTGGTCATATCGATAACGAGTTTATCCAAGTCAGTACGCTGTTCAACACGAGCTGCTTCTACATTGTAGGCAATACGTGCGACTGGCGAGAAAGAAGCATCAACCAGCAAGCGGCCGATTGGGCGATCATCGTCTTCTGTCTGTGCACGAGCAGATGCTGGCACATAACCACGACCACGCTCAACGCGAATACGCATGCTGATATCATTGTTACCTGTCAAATGACAGATAACATGATCAGGATTCACGATAGTGACATCACCATCATGCGTGATATCTGCTGCGATGACAGGGCCTGCGCCGGACTTGCTTAATGTAAGCATAGCCTCGTCTTTACCCTCGATAGTCACTGCTAATCCTTTCAGATTAAGCAAGATTTCAAGGATATCTTCTTGTACGCCTTCCTTACTGCTGTATTCGTGCAGTACGCCGTCAATCTCGACTTCGGTAACCGCGCAGCCGGGCATAGACGACAATAGGATGCGACGCAACGCGTTACCTAAAGTGTGGCCGAAACCACGCTCAAGCGGTTCCAAAGTAACCTTGGCACGTGTTGAGTTAACCTGCTCGATATCAACGAGACGCGGTTTAAGAAATTCTGTAACAGAACCCTGCATTGTGTCCTCTCTTGTTTGTTAGCCTTACTTAGAGTAAAGCTCGACGATCAGCTGTTCGTTAATTTCCGCAGACAAATCGCTACGTTCTGGAATACGCTTGAAAGCACCTTCCATTTTCGCGCTGTCGACTTCAACCCATGTAGGCTTCTCGCGTTGACCAGCCACTTCTAAAGCCGCTTTGATACGAGCTTGAGTGCGTGACTTTTCACGGATGCTTACAACATCATTCGCAGACACTTTGAATGACGGAATGTTAACAACACGACCGTTAACCATAACAGATTTATGGCTTACTAGCTGACGTGATTCTGCACGAGTCGCACCGAAACCCATACGATAAACAACGTTATCTAAACGAGTTTCTAAAAGTTGCAACAGGTTTTCACCGGTGTTGCCTTTCAGACGTGCAGCCTCTTTATAGTAGTTACGGAATTGCTTTTCTAACACACCGTAAATACGACGAACTTTTTGTTTTTCGCGTAACTGTAAACCGTACTCTGACAGACGTGGCTTACGAGCGCCATGCTGTCCTGGTGCAGATTCCAGTTTACACTTAGAATCGATTGCTCTCACACCGCTTTTTAAGAAAAGGTCAGTACCTTCTCGGCGGCTGAGCTTGAGCTTGGGACCCAAGTATCTTGCCATGATCTTTCTCCAACTATCCTAATGAAACGCGTTATACACGACGCTTTTTAGGAGGACGACAACCATTATGAGGGATCGGCGTCACATCGGTAATGTTGGTAATTTTGTAACCAACAGCGTTCAGCGCACGAATGGCTGATTCACGACCTGGACCTGGACCCTTCACAAACACTTCAAGGTTTTTTAAACCGTAGTCTTGAGCAGCAGCGCCTGCACGCTCAGCAGCTACCTGTGCAGCAAATGGCGTAGATTTACGTGAACCACGGAAACCTGAACCACCTGAAGTAGCCCATGACAACGCATTACCTTGACGATCTGTAATGGTGACAATTGTGTTGTTGAAAGAAGCATGGATATGAGCCATGCCATCTGCAACCTGTTTACGTACGCGCTTACGCGGAGAACGTGACGGAACTTTAGCCATTGTCTACCTTCCCGTTACTTCTTGATTGGTTTACGTGGACCTTTACGCGTACGCGCATTGGTCTTAGTACGTTGCCCACGAAGAGGCAGGCTACGACGATGGCGGAGACCACGATAACAACCAAGATCCATAAGACGCTTGATGTTCATAGAAATCTCACGACGTAAGTCACCTTCTACTAAGTATTTGGCAACTTCTTCGCGTAGGGTGTCGATTTGAGCTTCGCTCAATTCCTTGATCTTAGCAGTTTCAGCAATTGACGTAGCTGCGCAGATTGCTCTAGCGCGAGTACGGCCGATGCCGAAAATTGCAGTCAATGCGATGACTGTATGCTTTTGATCAGGAATGTTAATGCCAGCGATACGGGCCACTATGCACTCCTTAAGTTAAAGGCCAACTGCGAAAAGCCCGAAAGGATACTCGACAGTTGACAGATTTGCAAACAATATTTGTTCAGCCCAACAGTGGGCTGAACAATTTCACTTTTAGCCTTGACGCTGTTTGTGTTTTGGTTCAACACAGATAACGCGCACAACGCCACTACGCTTGACGATCTTGCAGTTACGGCAGATCTTCTTCACGGAAGCTCGAACTTTCATTTCATCACTCCGTAAAGCTTACTTAGCGACCAAAACGATCTAAATTCGCTTTGTTAACTAGGTTAGCTTTCTTCATCACAGACTCATACTGATGTGACATCATATGGGTCTGAACCTGAGCCATGAAGTCCATGATTACGACTACCATAATTAGTAGTGAAGTACCGCCAAAATAGAACTGTACTTTCCACGCAATTAGCATGAACTCCGGAATTAAACAGATAAAGGTAATGTATAACGCGCCAGCTAATGTTAGGCGAGTCATTACTTTATCAATGTAACGCGAAGTCTGTTCTCCAGGACGGATCCCAGGGATGAATGCACCACTCTTCTTCAGGTTGTCTGCTGTTTCACGTGGATTAAATACCAACGCTGTATAGAAGAAACAGAAGAAGATAATCGCTGCTGCATACAATAATGAGTAAAGCGGTTGTCCAGGTGACACGGCCAATGAAAAATCACTTAACCATGACATAGACTCATTTTGACCAAACCACTGAGCCAGTGTGCCTGGGAACAAAATAATGCTTGACGCAAAAATTGGAGGAATTACACCCGCCATGTTTATTTTCAGTGGCAAGTGAGTAGATTGCGCAGCGAATACCTTACGGCCTTGCTGACGCTTAGCATAGTTAACGACGATACGACGTTGACCACGCTCTACAAACACCACGAAATAAGTCACAGCAAAAATAATTACCGCGAGCAACAACAACACTAACACATTCAGGTCACCTTGACGCGCCTGCTCAGCCGTTTGGCCGATAGCGGAAGGTAATCCAGCAACAATACCTGCGAAAATTAAAATCGAGATACCGTTACCTATACCTCGTTCGGTAATTTGCTCACCTAGCCACATCAGGAACATAGTCCCTGTCACTAAGCTCACAACCGCTACAAAGTAGAAACCGAATCCAATATTGACCACTAGGCCTGGGACTAAGTTTGGTAACCCTGTTGCAATACCGATCGACTGGAATGTACCCAGCACCAACGTACCCCATCGTGTGTACTGACTGATTTTTTTACGTCCAGACTCGCCTTCTTTTTTCAATTCAGCGAGTGCAGGATGCACAACAGTCAATAACTGCATGATAATCGATGCCGAAATGTACGGCATAATACCTAATGCAAAGATAGAAGCACGGGAAAGAGCACCACCCGAGAACATGTTAAACATGCCTAGGATGGTCCCTTTTTGCTGAGCAAACAGCTCTGCTAATACAGCTGCGTCAATACCAGGAATTGGTACAAACGAACCGGCCCTAAAGACGATAATCGCACCAATCACGAACAGGAGGCGAGCCTTCAACTCTGAAAGTCCACCTTTCGCGCTTTTTAAATCAAGTCCTGGTTTTGCCATCGACGTATTATTCCTCGATCTTACCGCCAGCAGCTTCAATTGCTGCACGTGCACCTTTGGTTACCTTCAGACCTTTTACAGTCACTGGGCGCTCAATGGTACCTGAAAGAACGATTTTCGCAAACTGGATGTTGCGAGTAATAACGTTCGCATCTTTCAGAGCGTTTAAGTCGATAACATCACCGTTAACTTTAGCCAGTTCGAGTACACGAACTTCAGCTGTTACCATAGCGCGACGCGAGGTAAAACCAAATTTAGGTAAACGGATCTTAAGTGGCATTTGACCACCCTCGAAGCCTGGGCGTACACCGCCACCGCTACGAGATTTTTGGCCTTTGTGACCACGACCTGCAGTTTTACCTAAACCTGAGCCCATACCACGGCCTACACGCTTTGGTGCATGCTTAGCGCCTGCAGCTGGAGATAGAGTATTTAAACGCATCTATTAATCCTCCACCTTAACCATGTAGTAGACCTTGTTGATCATACCGCGAACTGAAGGAGTATCTTCTAATTCAACAGTGTGACCAATGCGACGCAGACCAAGACCTGTTAAGGTCGCACGGTGCTTTGGTAAACGACCGATAGCACTTTTAGTCTGAGTAACTTTTACAGTTTTAGTTGCCATGGTGCATTACCCCCGAATTTCGTCAACATTCAGGCCACGCTTAGCTGCGATTTGCGATGGTGACTTCATGTGCACCAGAGCATCTACAGTCGCGCGAACGATGTTGATCGGGTTAGTAGAACCGTATGCTTTAGACAGAACGTTATGAACGCCTGCAACTTCCAATACGGCACGCATTGCGCCACCGGCGATAATACCGGTACCCTGTGATGCTGGTTGCATGTATACACGTGAACCAGTATGACGACCTTTAACTGGGTGATGCAGAGTACCTGCATTCAACTCAACGGTCACCATGTTACGACGGGCTTTTTCCATAGCTTTTTGAATTGCTGCTGGAACTTCGCGCGCTTTACCATAGCCATAGCCGACCTTACCATTACCATCACCCACTACTGTCAGTGCTGTGAAGCTAAAGATACGACCGCCCTTAACTACTTTAGAAACACGATTAACTGCAATTAATTTCTCTTGCAGATCGTCTTTTTGCTGAGCTTCTAATTTAGCCATTTTTATAACCCCTTAGAACTGGAGGCCAGCTTCACGAGCAGCATCTGCTAGAGCAGCTACACGACCGTGATACTTGAAACCAGAACGATCGAACGCAACTGTTGTTACGCCTTTTTCGATCGCGCGCTCAGCAATAAATTTACCTACTGCCTTAGCCGCGTCTACGTTACCGGTACTCTTCAGTTGCTCTTTAACCGCTTTTTCCACGGTTGAAGCAGCTGCCACCACCTGAGCTTCAGGATTGATCACCTGAGCATAAATGTGACGCGGTGTACGATGTACAACCAGACGGTTCACGCCCAGCTCTTGGATCTTCTTACGAGCGCGAATAGCGCGACGTAAGCGAGATGTTTTCTTATCCATATCGCGTTACCTACTTCTTCTTAGCCTCTTTACGGCGTACTTCTTCGTCGTCATAGCGAACACCCTTGCCTTTGTATGGCTCTGGTGGACGATATCCGCGAATCTCAGCAGCGACTTGGCCAATTAACTGTTTATCAACGCCACGTAGGACGATGTCAGTTTGGCTAGGGCACTCTGCAGTAACGCCTGCGGGCAGTTTGTGTACTAACGGATGAGAGAAACCTAAAGTAAGGTCAATGTCAGCACCGACGAGTTTCGCACGGTAACCAACGCCAACTAACTTTAATTTACGCTCAAAACCTTGAGATACACCAACAACCATGTTGTTTACTAACGCACGTGTTGTACCAGCCTGTGCCCAAGCGCCAACTGCGCCCTCAACAGGAAGGAATTTAATCACGCCACCTTCAATAACAACATTGACCGCATTGTTGATCACTCGAGTCAGACTTCCTTTCGCGCCTTTGACGGTCAGGGTCTGTTCGTTTAAGGTCACCTCTACGCCAGCTGGAATAGATACTGGTGCTTTTGCTACACGAGACATTCCTAGCTCCTTATGCTACGTAGCAGATAACCTCGCCACCCATGCCTGCAAGGCGGGCGGCACGATCAGTCATCAGGCCTTTAGAAGTGGACACAATTGCGACACCCAGTCCGCCCATCACTTTAGGAAGTTCGTTTTTACCTTTGTAAATACGAAGACCTGGACGGCTTACACGCTGGATAGTCTCAACGACTGGTTGGCCTTGGAAGTACTTTAAGGTAATTTCCAATTCAGGCTTGGCTTCATCTGCTACGGCGTAATCCGCGATGTAACCTTCTTCTTTAAGCAGTTTCGCAATAGCGACTTTCAGCTTAGCAGAAGGCATCTTCACAGATACTTTGTTAGCAGCTTGGCCGTTACGAATACGGGTTAACATATCCGCAATAGGATCTTGCATGCTCATATTAGCTTACTCCGTGACAAGTGCTTACCAGCTAGCCTTACGCAGGCCAGGAACTTCACCACGCATGGTTGCTTCACGTAATTTGATACGGCTTAAACCGAACTTACGTAGGAAACCATGTGGGCGACCAGTTTGATTACAACGATTGCGTTGACGCGATGCGCTGGAATCACGTGGTAGAGCTTGCAGCTTTAATACTGCATCCCAACGATCTTCATCAGAAGAAGCTGGACTTGCAATAATCACTTTCAGAGCAGCACGCTTTTCAGCGAACTTAGCTACGAGCTGTGCACGCTTTGCTTCACGTGCTTTCATTGATGTTTTTGCCATTACGCTACCCTTATTTCTTGAATGGGAAGTTAAAAGCGTCTAACAAAGCACGACCTTCTTCATCAGTCTTCGCAGAGGTAGTGATAACAATATCCATACCGCGAATTTTATCGATTTTATCGTAATCGATCTCTGGGAAAATGATCTGCTCACGCACGCCCATCGCGTAGTTACCACGGCCATCGAACGCTTTAGCGCTCAGACCACGGAAGTCACGGATACGTGGGATTGCGATGTCAACTAAACGCTCTAAGAATTCCCACATACGCTCACCGCGCAGGGTCACTTTACAGCCAATAGGGTAGCCTTCACGGATTTTAAAACCAGCAACTGATTTACGAGCAACAGTTACTACTGGTTTTTGACCAGCAATTGCAGTCATGTCACGGACAGCATGTTCCATAACTTTTTTGTCTGCAACGGCTTCGCCAACACCCATGTTCAGGGTGATTTTCTCAATCCGAGGGACTTGCATGACACTGGTATAACCGAACTTTTGAGTCAGTTCAGCGACAACAGTCTCTTGATATTTATCATGCAGTTTCGCCATCGTTTACTCCAGTTACTTAACGAGTTCACTGTTCGATTTAAAGAAACGAACTTTTTTGCCGTCTTCAAATCGGAAACCAACACGATCCGCCTTGCCAGTGACAGGGTTAAAGATCGCAACATTTGATGCTTGAATCGGTGCTTCTTTCTCAACAATACCACCGGCTACACCCAGTTGTGGGTTTGGCTTTTGGTGTTTTTTGACAAGATTGATGCCTTCAACAATTAACTTACCAGTAGGTAATACTTGAGCAACTTTAGCACGCTTGCCCTTGTCTTTACCTGCTAATACGATTACTTCGTCTTGACGACGGATTTTAGCTGCCATTTTGAAGCTCCTTACAGTACTTCTGGTGCCAGCGAGACAATTTTCATAAATTGCTCATTACGCAATTCACGTGTCACTGGTCCAAAGATACGAGTACCAATCGGCTGCAGGTTGTTGTTCAAAAGAACAGCTGCATTCCGATCGAAGCGAATGACAGAACCGTCTGGACGACGTACGCCTTTCTTAGTACGGACTACCACCGCGTTATACACATCACCTTTCTTCGCTTTAGCGCGAGGAATTGCTTCTTTAACAGAAACTTTGATAATGTCGCCGATACCGGCATAACGACGATGAGAGCCACCCAAGACCTTAATACACTGAACTCTGCGTGCGCCGCTGTTACATGCGACGTCAAGAGTCGATTGCATTTGGATCATTTTAAGTGCTCCGCTATCGTTACTACACAATTCCCACTATGGGACTATAAACACCATTTTTGCTTTGAATTTAGTCAAAAATGGGGCGCAAATATAACACCATAAATATGGAATGTATAGTATTAAAAAACAAACGGCCCCAAATACTGGAGCCGTTTACCTAAATGCCTAATATTATTAGGCCTTTGATACTACTTCAACCAGGGTCCAAGACTTAGTCTTAGACAAAGGACGACATTCGCGAATCGCGACTACGTCACCTTCATTGCACTGATTAGCTTCGTCATGTGCATGGATCTTAGTCGTACGCTTAATGTATTTCCCATAGATTGGGTGTTTCACTTGGCGTTCGATAGCGACAGTAATGGTTTTATCCATTTTGTTGCTAGTGACACGACCTTGCAAAGTACGGATTTTATCAGACATTATGCACCCGCCTTAGAAGTAATAATGGTCTTAACGCGCGCAATATTACGGCGCACCAATTTCAGTTGATGAGTCTGAGTCAACTGACCAGTGGCGTGTTGCATACGCAGGTTGAACTGCTCACGCAGCAGACCAAGTAGTTCAGCGTTCAGTTCTTCAACGCTCTTTTCTCTTAGTTCGCTCGCTTTCATTACATCACCGTCTTAGTTACGAAGGTAGTCTTGATTGGAAGCTTGGCAGCAGCTAAAGCAAACGCTTCACGAGCGATCACTTCAGAAACACCATTCATCTCATAAAGAACCTTACCAGGTTGAATCTGACATACCCAGTATTCAACGTTACCTTTACCTTTACCCATACGCACTTCAAGAGGCTTAGAGGTAATAGGTTTGTCCGGGAAAACTCGAATCCAAATTTGTCCCTGACGCTTAATGTGACGTGTCATGGCACGACGTGCAGATTCGATCTGACGAGCAGTTAAACGACCACGGCCGACTGCTTTCAGACCAAAAGTACCAAAGCTAACTTCGGTACCGTTCGCTAGACCGCGGTTGCGGCCTTTGAACATCTTGCGAAACTTCATACGTTTAGGTTGCAGCATTGCCGGCTCTCCTATTTACCACGAGGCTTGCGCTTAGGTTGCTGCTGTTTCGGCTCTTCAATCTGTGGCAGCATTCCGTCCAGAACTTCACCTTTGAAGATCCAAACTTTAATACCAATCACACCATATTGAGTGTGACTTTCAGAGGTTGAATAGTCGATATCAGCACGCAGTGTGTGCAAAGGTACACGACCTTCGCGATACCACTCAGAGCGCGCAATCTCAGCACCGCCTAAACGGCCACTAACTTCAACTTTGATACCTTGAGCACCAATACGCATTGCGTTTTGTACCGCACGCTTCATCGCGCGACGGAACATAACACGACGCTCTAATTGCTGTGCAATTGAGTCAGCAACTAACTTGGCATCTAGCTCAGGTTTACGGATCTCAGCGATGTTAATTTGAGCAGGAGTGCCAGCCAGTTTTGAAACGGCAGCACGCAATACTTCAACGTCTTCACCTTTCTTACCAATCACAACCCCTGGACGGGCTGTGTGAATAGTAACGCGGATGCTTTTCGCTGGGCGTTCAATAACAATCTTAGATACTGACGCAGCTTGCAGTTTGTCTGCAAGATACTTACGCACTTCCCAGTCGCTGTTCAGGTTATTTGCATAATCTGACTTATCTGCGTACCAGGTAGAGATCCAAGGCTTGGTGATACCCAGACGGATACCATTAGGATGTACTTTCTGTCCCATTGCTCTCTCCTAGCGATCTGATACAACCACAGTGATGTGGCTGGTACGCTTCATGATACGATCAGCGCGGCCTTTAGCACGTGGCATGATACGCTTCATAGTTGGACCCTCGTCAACGAAGACGGCGCCTACTTTTAGCTCATCAATATCCGCGCCTTCGTTGTGTTCGGCGTTTGCGATAGCTGAGTCAAGTACTTTTTTAACCAGTACGGCGGCTTTCTTTGGGCTGAAAGTCAAAATTTCGAGGGCCTTAGCAACAGGCAAACCGCGAATTTGATCAGCAACGAGACGAGCCTTCTGCGCAGACGTACGGGCAAAACGATGTTTAGCTAAAACTTCCATCTTATTCCTCCCGTATTAACGCTTCTTCGCTTTCTTATCAGCAGCATGGCCGCGATAAGTGCGAGTTGGTGAGAATTCACCAAGTTTGTGGCCGATCATTTCGTCAGTTACGAACACAGGAACGTGCTGACGACCATTATGGACAGCGATGGTCAAACCAATCATATTTGGAATGATCATAGAGCGACGTGACCAAGTCTTAATAGGCTTCTTGTCACCTGCTTCCATCGCTTTCTCTACCTTCTTCAGCAAGTGCAGGTCAATGAAGGGACCTTTCTTGAGAGAACGTGGCATGGCGAATCCTCTTACTATTTATTACGACGACGTACGATGTACTTGTCAGTGCGCTTGTTACTACGAGTCTTATAACCCTTAGTTGGCACACCCCATGGAGTCACTGGGTGACGACCACCAGAAGTACGGCCTTCACCACCACCGTGTGGATGGTCTACCGGGTTCATTGCAACACCGCGAACTGTTGGGCGAACGCCTCTCCAGCGCTTAGCACCTGCTTTACCTAACTGGCGTAGCATGTGTTCGGCATTACCAACTTCACCAAATGTTGCGCGGCAATCAACTGGCACTTTGCGCATTTCGCCAGAGCGAAGACGTAAAGTGGCATATGCGCCATCACGAGCAACAACTTGTACATAAGCACCCGCTGAACGCGCGATCTGAGCACCTTTACCAGGCTTCATTTCTACAGCGTGCACAACAGAACCTACTGGAATATTGCGCAGTGGCATTGCGTTACCGGTTTTGATTTCGGCTTCAACACCAGACTGGATCTTGTCGCCAGCTTGCATGCCTTTAGCAGCAAGGATGTAACGACGCTCACCATCCGCATACAGTACTAGAGCGATGTGCGCAGTACGGTTTGGATCGTATTCCAGACGCTCAATTTTTGCAGGGATACCATCTTTATCGCGTTTGAAGTCGATTAAACGGTAGTGCTGCTTGTGACCGCCACCAACGTGACGAACAGTGATACGGCCAGTGTTGTTACGGCCACCACTTTTAGATTTTTTCGCCAACAGGCCAGCAAAAGGTTTACCCTTGTGCAGGTCAGAGTTCACCACTTTAACAACGTGGCGACGACCTGGAGAGGTTGGCTTACACTTAATAACTGCCATGATAATTCTCCTTTGCTTACTCAGCGCCGCCGACGAAATCGATGTCAGCACCAGCAGCTAAAGTCACGTAGGCTTTTTTCCAATCGCTACGACGGCCAGTACGGCCACCAGTACGTTTAGTTTTGCCTTTGCTCACTAAAGTGCGAACTGATTCGACTTCAACTTCAAATAGCTTAGCAACAGCAGCTTTAATTTCAGCTTTAGTTGCATCGATAGCTACGCGGAAAACAACAGTGTTGTGCTTCTCAGCATTCACAGTGCTCTTTTCAGAGATGTGAGGTGCCAGAATTACTTTTAGCAAACGTTCTTCGCGGATCATCATGCTAGCATCTCCTCGATTTGCTTAACTGCATCAGCAGTCACAAGCACTGTGTTGAACGCGATCAGACTTACTGGGTCTAGACCTGCAACGTCACGAACGTCAACCTTGTACAGGTTGCGAGCTGCTAAGAATAAATTCTCGTCAACTTCTGAAGTCACAATTAACACGTCTTCTAAGTTCATTGCTTTCAGTTTAGCTTTCAGCTCTTTAGTTTTAGGAGCTTCAACGCTGAATGATTCAACAACAACCAGACGGTCTTGACGTACCAGTTCAGACAGAATGCTTTTCAGCGCGCCGCGGTACATCTTCTTGTTAACTTTTTGGCTGTGATCTTGAGTTTTAGCAGCGAAAGTTACGCCACCGCCACGCCAGATTGGGCCCTTAACACCACCCGCACGAGCGCGGCCAGTGCCTTTTTGGCGCCATGGCTTTTTGCCAGAGCCAGTTACTTCCGCACGAGTCTTTTGAGCACGAGTGCCCTGACGCGCGTTTGCAGCGTATGCTACAACTACCTGATGAACCAGTGCCTCGTTAAAGTCACGGCCGAAGGTAGTTTCGGAAACTTCAAGAGCGCTTTGCGCGTCTTTCAATACCAATTCCATTACTATCTCCTCAGACCTTAAGCTTTAACTGCAGGCTTGATGATCAGGTCGCCATTAGTTGCGCCCGGAACAGCACCTTTAACCAGTAGCAGGTTACGTTCAACATCTACACGTACAACGTCTAGATTTTGAGTAGTAACACGCTCGGCACCCATATGGCCTGACATTTTCTTGCCTTTAAATACGCGACCAGGCGTTTGGTTCTGACCGATAGAACCGTTCGAACGGTGCGACAAAGAGTTACCGTGCGTCATATCTTGAGTACGGAAGTTCCAACGCTTAACGCCGCCTTGGAAGCCTTTACCTTTTGATTGACCAGTAACGTCAACTTTCGCTACATCAGCGAAGATACCTACGTTTAGCTCAGCACCAACTTCAATGCCTTCGCCTTCACCGTCTGCCAGACGCAGTTCCCACAGTCCACGACCGGCTTCTACGCCGCTCTTAGCAAAGTGACCTGCTTCTGGTTTAGTGATGCGATTGGCTTTTTTGGTACCAGTAGTAACTTGAAGTGCGCGGTAGCCGTCAGTTTCTAAAGTTTTCACTTGAGTAACACGGTTGCCAGCAACTTCAATTACTGTAACAGGTATAGAAACACCATCTTCAGTGAAGATGCGAGTCATACCAACTTTACGACCAATAAGACCGATAGCCATCTCTCAAACCTCTTCTAAGGATCTCAATTAACCCAAGCTAATCTGTACGTCGACACCAGCCGCAAGATCTAAACGCATTAGAGCGTCTACAGTCTTTTCAGTTGGCTCTACGATGTCAACCAGGCGCTTGTGAGTACGTAATTCGTACTGGTCACGAGCATCTTTATTAACGTGCGGAGAGATCAAAACGGTATAACGCTCTTTGCGCGTAGGTAGTGGAATAGGACCACGTACTTGGGCGCCAGTACGCTTAGCAGTTTCAACGATTTCCGCTGTAGACTGATCAATTAAGCGATGATCAAACCCTTTTAAGCGGATACGGATTCTTTGGTTCTGCATTGACCAGAGCTCCTAAAATGGACACATAAAAAATCACCCTCTAGCTTCTTCCTTACTGGAAAAGCAGAGCGAGATGATTTAACCGTTCGACTCCCAATCGGAGCCGCTATGATAATGATAAGTTCAAATACTTGTCATTTAATTCGTTAACCTAGGTTAACGAGGGGGCCATTATACTCATCTGAAATCAGATTTCAAGCCCGCTGTGTAAATAGTCATCAAAAACTATTCAACGTCAGAGTGGCGAGCATTTTACACAAATTTCAGAATAACACCAGCCCAAAATAAAAAAGGAAGCCTAAGCTTCCTTTTTTCTAATCACAATTGCTATTACGCAATGATCTTAGCTACAACACCAGCGCCTACTGTACGGCCACCTTCACGAATTGCGAAGCGTAAACCTTCGTCCATCGCGATTGGGCAAATCAGCGTAACAACCATCTTGATGTTGTCACCAGGCATTACCATCTCTACGCCTTCTGGCAGTTCAATAGTACCGGTTACGTCAGTTGTACGGAAGTAGAACTGTGGACGGTAGCCTTTGAAGAATGGAGTGTGACGACCACCTTCTTCTTTTGACAGAACGTAAACTTCTGATTCAAAAGTAGTGTGTGGGTTGATTGAACCTGGCTTAGATAATACTTGACCACGTTCTACGTCATCACGCTTAGTACCACGTAATAAAATACCACAGTTCTCACCTGCACGACCTTCGTCAAGCAGCTTACGGAACATTTCTACACCAGTACAAGTTGTCTTGGTTGTAGTGCGGATACCAACGATTTCTACTTCGTCGCCCACTTTAACGATACCACGCTCTACACGACCTGTTACTACTGTACCACGGCCAGAAATAGAGAATACGTCTTCGATTGGCATCAGGAATGGCTTATCGATATCACGCTCTGGCTCTGGAATGTAAGAGTCTAAAGCTGCTGCCAGCTCAAGGATCTTCGCTTCCCACTCTGGCTCGCCTTCTAGCGCTTTCAGAGCTGAACCTTGGATTACTGGTAAGTCATCACCTGGGAAGTCGTATTCTGATAACAGTTCACGTACTTCCATTTCCACTAATTCTAACAGCTCAGCATCGTCAACCATGTCACATTTGTTCATGAATACGATGATGAATGGTACGCCAACCTGACGAGACAGCAGGATGTGCTCACGTGTTTGTGGCATTGGACCGTCTGTAGAAGCAACTACCAGGATCGCGCCGTCCATCTGTGCAGCACCAGTGATCATGTTTTTAACATAGTCAGCGTGGCCTGGGCAGTCTACGTGTGCGTAGTGGCGAGTTGGGGTGTCATACTCGATGTGAGAGGTATTGATGGTAATACCGCGCTCACGCTCTTCTGGAGCGTTATCGATTTGAGAGAAGTCTTTAGCTTCACCACCGTAGGTCTTAGCCAGTACGTGAGAGATAGCTGCAGTCAGAGTGGTTTTACCATGGTCAACGTGACCGATGGTGCCCACGTTTACGTGAGGCTTACTACGTTCAAATTTAGCTTTTGCCACGATATATTCCTTTCTTTTCAGAATAGTCCTGCATTGACAGGACCATATTACATTTATGTCGTAACTGGAAATTAGCTACGAGATTCAATAATCGCTTTCGCAATGTTTTGCGGTGCATCAGTGTACTTCAAGAACTCCATGGAGTAAGAAGCACGACCCTGAGTTGCAGAACGCAAATCAGTTGCATAACCAAACATTTCAGAAAGAGGCACTACTGCATGGACTATTTTGATGCCACCAAAGCCATCATCCATACCTTCAATCAAACCACGGCGACGGTTTAAATCACCAACAACATCACCCATATAGTTTTCTGGAGTAGTTACTTCTACTTTCATGCAAGGTTCGAGCAACACAGGTTTCGCCTCAAGCGCACCCTTTTTGAAGCCCATAGAACCCGCAATTTTGAACGCCATTTCATTCGAGTCCACATCATGATATGAACCATCGAATAGAGTGACCTTCACGTCCAATACAGGGAAGCCAGCGAGAACGCCATTCTTCATCTGCTCTTGGATACCTTTATCAACCGCAGGGATGAATTCACGTGGAACTACACCGCCAACGATTGCGTTGATAAATTCGTAACCAGCGCCTTCTTCATTAGGCTCTAGTTTTAACCAAACATGACCGAATTGTCCACGGCCACCTGATTGGCGTACAAATTTACCTTCAGCCTCAACTGATCCACGAATGGTTTCACGGTAGGCCACTTGTGGCTTACCTACGTTACACTCAACACCAAATTCGCGACGCATACGATCAACGATAATGTCTAAGTGTAACTCACCCATTCCAGAAATCAGTGTTTGTGATGATTCTTCGTCAGTTTCAACCCGGAATGAAGGATCCTCTGCTGCAAGTTTTTGCAGTGCGATACCCATTTTGTCCTGGTCGGCTTTTGACTTAGGTTCAACGGCAATGGTAATTACAGGTTCTGGGAACTCCATGCGTTCCAAGATTACTTTGTGGTCATTATCACAAAGTGTATCACCCGTGGTTACGTCTTTTAGACCAATAGCCGCGGCAATATCACCTGCACGGACTTCTTTCAGTTCTGTGCGGTCGTTAGCGTGCATCTGCACGATACGGCCAATACGTTCACGTTTCTGTTTAACAGAGTTGTAAACGCCAGAACCTGATTCAAGTACGCCTGAGTACACACGAATAAAGGTTAAAGTACCCACGAACGGGTCTGTAGCAATCTTAAATGCCAACGCCGCAAAGGGGGCGTTGTCATCTGATGGGCGCTCAACTTCTTGCTCATTGTCATCGATGCCCTTAATCGGTGGCACATCGACTGGTGCTGGCAAGAATTCTACTACCGCATCAAGAACCGCTTGAACGCCTTTGTTCTTAAATGCAGAACCACAGGTCGCTAAAACGATTTCATTATTTATAGTACGTTGACGCAGTGCTTTTTTGATCTCTTCTTCTGACAGGGTACCTTCTTCAAGATACTTGTCCATCAGTTCATCAGAGGCTTCAGCGGCTGCTTCAACCAGATACTCATGCATTTCAGCCGCTTTAGCTGCTAAATGTGCAGGGATCTCTTCATAAGAGAACGTCATCCCCTGGTCCGCTTCGTTCCAGTTAATGGCTTTCATCTTGATTAAGTCGATCACGCCAGTGAAGTTTTCTTCTGCGCCGATATTTAATTGGATCGGTACACAAGTTGCTCCAAGGCGAGTTCTGATTTGCTTCACTACACGTTCAAAGTCCGCGCCTGCACGGTCCATCTTGTTGACAAATACGATGCGTGGAACGCGGTATTTGTCAGCTTGACGCCATACGGTTTCTGATTGAGGTTCAACACCTGAAGCACCACAGAAAACCACAACAGCGCCGTCAAGAACGCGCAAAGAACGTTCAACTTCAATAGTAAAGTCAACGTGCCCAGGGGTATCGATGATATTGATGCGGTGTTCAGTGAATTGAGCATCCATACCACGCCAGAAAGTAGTGACAGCAGCCGAGGTGATAGTAATACCACGCTCTTGCTCTTGCACCATCCAGTCAGTGGTCGCGGCGCCGTCATGCACCTCACCGATTTTATGAGACAAACCGGTATAGAACAGAACACGTTCTGTTGTGGTGGTTTTACCTGCGTCCACATGAGCACAAATACCGATATTACGATAACGCTCAATTGGGGTTGTACGAGCCACGATTATACCCTCTCCACCAAAACCTAAGTCTTGGCAATATCAACAACAATGGTGTGGGCCTAAGCCCACACCATCAGATTACCAACGGTAATGAGCAAAGGCCTTGTTAGCTTCAGCCATGCGGTGCACGTCTTCACGCTTCTTAACAGCAGTACCTTTGTTTTCAGACGCATCTAGCATTTCACCTGCTAGACGTAAAGCCATAGATTTTTCACCACGCTTACGTGCAGCTTCAACTAACCAGCGCATCGCCAGTGCGTTACGACGCACAGGACGAACTTCACATGGTACCTGGTATGTAGAACCACCCACGCGACGAGATTTAACTTCGACTGATGGGCGAACGTTGTCCAGGGCTGCTTCAAGGATGTCTAAATGGTTAGCGCCTTTCTTTTCAGCGATAACATCAAGAGCCTTGTAAATGATTTTTTCAGCAGTCGACTTTTTGCCGTCCTGCATAATGACGTTGATGAACTTAGCCAGCAACTCACTGTGAAACTTTGGATCTGGTAGGATTTTACGTTGTCCTACAACGCGACGTCTTGGCATAACAATTCTCCGTATGCTTCAGGGATTTCCAAAACTGGAATTCTCAAAATAAACTAGCTTGGCCTTACTTAACGGATACGTTAAGACTTAGGACGCTTAGCACCGTACTTAGAACGGCTTTGGCGACGTGAAGTCACGCCTGCACAGTCTAATGCGCCACGAACAGTGTGGTAGCGAACACCAGGTAAGTCTTTAACACGACCACCACGGATCAAAATCACGCTGTGTTCCTGCAGGTTGTGGCCTTCACCGCCGATGTACGAAGTAACTTCGAAACCGTTAGTTAGACGCACACGAGCTACTTTACGTAGTGCAGAGTTAGGTTTTTTAGGGGTTGTTGTGTACACACGTGTACAAACACCACGCTTTTGTGGGCACGCATTCAACGCAGGCACATTAGTCTTGTCGACTTTTGGCGCGCGTGGCTTACGTACCAACTGGTTTACAGTTGCCATGTATAGCTCCGAGTCAGTTGAATCAAACTCAACGATAAGGTGTGAAAAATCTATATCCCACAATGGTGGGACGCGGAATTTTAGAAAGGTAAAGCCTAACTGTCAAGAAATAGCCAACTTTTGCGGCATATTCCAATAAAAAAGGCGCCAACGGCGCCTTTTTGTTACAAACTGATTACTTAATCTTGGCTGCCAGCCAAGTTTAAGAGGTCTGCAAGGTTTTGTTCTGCTTCACTTGCAGTGATCTTATTCACTACAACTGGCTCGTCTTTCTTAGCACGGGCATCGTTACGGGTCTTGTGATAAGCGTAACCAGTACCGGCTGGGATCAGACGGCCAACGATTACGTTTTCTTTCAGACCACGTAAGTTATCAGACTTACCACCTACGGCAGCTTCGGTCAGTACGCGAGTTGTTTCTTGGAACGATGCTGCAGAGATAAACGATTCTGTTGCCAGAGACGCTTTGGTAATACCCAGCAGTTCACGTTCGAAGGTCGCAGGCACTTTGCCTTGTTCGATCAGGTCGCGGTTAGCGATCTTCACGCGAGACACTTCTACTTGTTCGCCTTCTAAGAACTCACTGTCACCCGCAGAGGTGATCACGCACTTACGCAGCATTTGACGGATGATCACTTCGATATGTTTATCGTTGATCTTCACGCCTTGTAGACGATATACGTCTTGTACTTCGTTCACAATGTAGCTTGCTACGTTGTGAATGCCACGTAGACGCAGAATATCGTGCGCCGCTTCTGGACCGTCAGCAATAACTTCACCACGTTCGACTTTTTCACCTTCGAACACGTTTAAGTTACGCCATTTCGGGATCATCTCTTCGTACTGTTCACCGCCATCCGCAGGTGTAATCACCAGACGACGCTTGCCTTTAGTCTCTTTACCAAACGAGATGGTACCAGAGATTTCTGCCAGAATTGCAGGCTCTTTTGGCTTACGGGCTTCGAACAGGTCGGCAACGCGTGGTAGACCACCCGTGATGTCGCGTGTTTTAGACGATTCTTGTGGAATACGTGCTAACGCGTCACCCACGGCGATTTGCGCATTGTCGTCAAGGTTAACGATCGCACTGCCTGGTAAGAAGTATTGTGCTGGTACTTCTGTACCTGGGATCATCAGGTCACTACCGTCGGCACCAACCAGACGGATCATTGGGCGCATTTCTTTACCCGCTGAACCACGTTGACCCACGTCGAGGATCACGATTGATGACAGACCAGTCAATTCGTCTGTTTGACGAGTCATGGTCACGCCGTCGATCATGTCAACGAACTTAATACTACCCGCCACTTCAGTGATGATTGGGTGAGTATGTGGGTCCCAGTTAGCGATGATATCGCCTGCTTCTACTGATGCTTCTTCTAACTTCTCGAGCACAGTACCGTAAGGCACTTTATAACGCTCTTTCTCACGACCTAATTCGTCGATGATTGCCAGTTCAGAAGAACGAGAAACGATAACCAGCTTGCCGTCTGTGTTTGTTACGTACTTAGCGTTGTGCAGTTTCAACGAACCTGAGTTCTTCACTTGAACGTTGTTTTCTGCAGAGGCACGTGACGCAGCACCACCGATGTGGAACGTACGCATCGTTAACTGTGTACCAGGTTCACCGATTGATTGTGCAGCCACAACACCGATCGCTTCACCGTGGTTGATGATATGGCCACGGGCCAAGTCACGGCCGTAACAGGCAGCACACACACCAAAATCGGTATCACAGGTAATGACTGAACGAACAATCACTTCATCGATTGAATGCTCTTCTAACTTGTCACACCATGCTTCATCGAGCAGGGTGTTACGTGGTGCCAGTACGTCTTCAGTGCCAGGATAGAACACATCAACAGCAACCACACGACCCAGTACGCGTTCACGTAATGGCTCAACCACATCACCACCTTCGATCAGCGGCTTCATGGTTAGACCTTCGTGAGTACCACAATCGTCTTCAATGACGACTAAGTCTTGAGCAACGTCTACCAGACGACGAGTCAGGTAACCCGAGTTCGCTGTCTTCAATGCAGTATCGGCAAGACCTTTACGCGCACCGTGAGTAGAAATAAAGTACTGAAGTACGTTTAGACCTTCACGGAAGTTAGCGGTAATTGGCGTTTCAATGATCGAACCGTCTGGTTTCGCCATCAGACCACGCATACCCGCTAACTGACGGATCTGTGCAGCACTACCACGAGCGCCAGAGTCGGCCATCATGTAAATGCTATTGAACGAAGCTTGTTTTTCTTCAACGCCATCACGGTTAATCACTGTCTCAGTTGACAGGTTTTCCATCATCGCTTTAGAAACTTTTTCGTTCGCACTTGCCCAGATGTCGATAACTTTGTTGTAACGCTCACCGGCAGTAACCAGACCTGATTGGAACTGCTCTTGAATTTCGAGCACTTCGGCTTCAGCGTCAGCAACTAAGGTGTACTTCTCAGCTGGGATCACCATGTCGTCGATACCGACAGATGCACCAGAGATAGTGGCGTAACGGAAACCTGTATACATCAGTTGGTCAGCGAAGATAACGGTATCTTTCAGACCTAATTGACGGTAACAGGTGTTTAACAGCTTAGAAATCTGCTTTTTGCCCATGTTCTGGTTAACCAGATCAAATGACAAACCTGCTGGCAGAATCAATGACAGCAGAGCACGACCGACTGTAGTATCTACGATACGACGTTGTTCAGTACGCTCACCATTGTCACCGATAACGGTTTCAGTGATACGCACTTTCACGCGGGCATGCAGTTCAGCAGCGCCAGTTGCATAAGCTTTTTCAACTTCAGCAACAGACATAAAGTACATACCTTCACCACGGCCGTTAATACGCTCACGGCTGGTGTAGTACAGACCTAATACCACGTCTTGTGATGGAGTGATTACAGGCTCGCCGTTGGCTGGTGACAGGATGTTGTTGGTAGACATCATCAGGGCACGGGCTTCAAGCTGCGCTTCCAGTGTTAACGGTACGTGTACAGCCATTTGGTCACCGTCGAAGTCGGCGTTGTATGCCGCACAAACGAGTGGGTGTAACTGGATGGCTTTACCTTCAATCAGTACAGGTTCGAACGCTTGGATACCGAGTCTGTGCAGTGTTGGTGCACGGTTAAGCATCACTGGATGTTCGCGGATCACTTCATCCAGAACGTCCCAAACTTCCGCCACTTCACGCTCTACCATCTTCTTAGCCGCTTTGATGGTTGTCGCTAAGCCACGACCTTCCAGCTTGCCATAGATGAATGGCTTGAACAGTTCCAGTGCCATCTTCTTAGGAAGACCACATTGGTGCAGACGTAAAGTAGGACCTACGGTAATTACCGAACGACCAGAGTAGTCAACACGCTTACCTAACAAGTTCTGACGGAAACGACCTTGTTTACCTTTGATCATATCGGCCAAAGATTTCAGAGGACGTTTGTTAGAACCGGTAATAGCACGACCACGACGACCGTTATCTAATAGCGCATCAACAGACTCTTGTAACATACGCTTTTCGTTGCGTACGATGATGTCCGGCGCAGCTAAATCTAACAGACGCTTCAAACGGTTGTTACGGTTGATCACACGGCGGTACAGATCGTTCAGATCTGACGTCGCGAAGCGGCCGCCATCGAGCGGTACCAGCGGACGTAAGTCAGGTGGTAACACAGGCAGTACTTTTAAGATCATCCACTCTGGCTTGTTACCAGAAGTGTGGAACGCTTCCATCAACTTAAGACGCTTGGTCACTTTCTTGCGACGAGTCTCAGAGTTGATTGATGGCAGCTCTTCACGCATTTGTTCGATTTCTTTTTCAAGATCGATTGCGCGCAGCAGTTCTAATACCGCTTCAGCACCCATCTTGGCTTCGAATTCGTCACCGTACTCTTCTAATGCGTCCAGATAGTTTTCTTCTGTCAGCATTTGGCCACGCTCAAGGCTGGTCATGCCAGGCTCGATCACGACGAAAGATTCAAAATACAGTACGCGCTCGATATCACGCAGCGTCATGTCCAGCATTAAACCGATACGAGACGGCAGTGATTTCAAGAACCAAATGTGGGCAACTGGGCTAGCCAGTTCAATGTGACCCATACGCTCACGACGTACTTTAGTCTGGGTAACTTCTACACCACACTTTTCACAGATCACACCACGGTGCTTCAAACGCTTGTACTTACCGCACAAACATTCGTAATCTTTGACTGGGCCAAAGATACGCGCACAGAACAGACCTTCACGCTCAGGCTTGAAGGTACGGTAGTTAATGGTTTCTGGCTTCTTAACTTCACCAAAAGACCAAGAACGGATCAGATCAGGCGATGCCAGACCAATTTTGATGCCGTTAAATTCTTCAGTCTTGCTTTGCTGTTTCAGAAACTTTAATAAGTCTTTCACGTTTCTCTCCTGAAGGAGTTAAACCGGGTGCTCCGCGACTGCGGAGCACCATTCTGTTGCCAAACGTTGCCTTAAGGCGACGCTTATTCCTGATCCAACTCGATATTAATACCGAGTGAACGGATCTCCTTCAGTAATACGTTGAAGGACTCTGGCATGCCAGGCTGCATCTGATGGTTACCGTCGACGATGTTCTTATACATCTGAGTACGACCGTTAACGTCATCCGATTTCACGGTGAGCATTTCTTGAAGCGTATAAGCGGCACCGTATGCTTCGAGTGCCCACACTTCCATCTCCCCGAAACGCTGACCACCGAACTGAGCTTTACCGCCCAATGGTTGTTGAGTTACTAAGCTGTACGAACCGGTAGAACGGGCGTGCATCTTGTCGTCAACTAAGTGGTTCAGTTTGAGCATGTACATGTAACCAACAGTTACTGGACGCTCAAATTCGTTACCGGTACGACCATCAAATAATTTCAGCTGACCAGAGGTTGGCAAGCCTGCAAGCTCAAGCATCTGCTTGATCTCTTTCTCTTTAGCACCGTCGAAGGCTGGCGTAGCAACTGGGATACCGCCTTTCAGGTTGTTCGCTAAGCGCAATAACTCATCGTCAGTGAATGAATCGATGTCAACGCGCTGCTGCACTTCGTCACCTAATTCGTACACTTGCTTGATGTAGTTACGAACTTCTGCAAGTCCCTTCTCGCGCTGATCTTCCAGCATGGCAGCAATCTTGTTACCAATACCTTTAGCCGCAGCACCTAAGTGAACTTCAAGAACCTGACCGATGTTCATACGTGATGGAACGCCTAGCGGGTTCAACACGATGTCCACAGGGTTGCCTTGCTCGTCGTACGGCATGTCTTCAATTGGGTTAATCTTAGAGATAACACCCTTGTTACCGTGACGACCCGCCATCTTGTCACCTGGTTGGATAGTACGTTTAACCGCTAAGTAAACCTTAACGATCTTCAGTACGCCCGGTGCCAAGTCATCACCTTGGGTGATTTTGCGACGTTTGATTTCAAACTTCTTATCGAAGTCTGCTTTCAGCTCTTCATGCTGTTCAGCTAATTGCTCAAGCTCAGTTTGTTTGGCTTCATCATCAATGACTTGAACCAATACATCTTTACGTGGCAATGCTGCGATCTGTGCTTCAGTGAAACCGGCACTTAATAATAAGTTGCGCGCACGGCTCAATACGCCTTCTTCAAGGATCTTGAACTCTTCGCCTAAGTCTTTACGAGCTTGGGCAATGTGCATTTCTTCGATTTCAATGGCGCGTTTGTCTTTCTCAACGCCGTCACGGGTAAATACCTGAACGTCGATGATGGTACCTTTAACAGAGTTAGGTACACGCAGTGAGCTGTCTTTCACATCAGACGCTTTCTCACCGAAGATGGCGCGCAGTAACTTCTCTTCTGGAGTCAGTTGTGTTTCGCCTTTTGGCGTCACTTTACCTACCAGAATGTCACCGCCCTTCACTTCTGCACCGATGTAAACGATACCTGACTCGTCGAGTTTCGACAGCGCAGATTCACCTACGTTTGGAATGTCAGCCGTGATTTCTTCGCTACCCAGTTTGGTATCACGAGCGATACAAGACAGCTCTTGAATGTGGATAGTGGTGAAACGGTCTTCCTGTGCAACACGCTCAGAAATTAAGATCGAGTCTTCGAAGTTGTAACCGTTCCAAGGCATGAACGCGATACGCATGTTCTGGCCAAGGGCTAAGTCACCTAAGTCAGTAGACGGACCATCTGCTAACACGTCACCACGAACGACTGGCTCACCAACAGAACAACATGGACGTTGGTTGATACACGTGTTTTGGTTAGAACGGGTGTACTTAGTCAGGTTGTAAATGTCGATACCCGCTTCGCCTGGGCGCAGCTCGTCTTCATTTACTTTAACGACGATACGGCTCGCATCAACGTAATCGATCACACCGCCACGTTTAGCGGCGACTACTACGCCAGAATCCACAGCGAGCGTGCGTTCAATACCCGTACCTACTAGCGGCTTTTCAGAGCGCAATGTTGGTACCGCTTGACGTTGCATGTTCGCACCCATCAATGCACGGTTGGCGTCGTCGTGTTCTAAGAACGGGATCAGTGACGCAGCAACAGAAATGATCTGTTGTGGCGATACGTCCATGTATTGAATGTCAGACGCGCGCATAAAGGTAGATTCACCTTTGTGACGACATGCGATCTGCTCTTCAACCATGCGGCCTTCAGAGTCAACTTCGATGTTCGCCTGTGCAATCACATAACGACCTTCTTCAATCGCTGACAAGTATTCCACTTCGTCAGTGATCACACCGTCTACCACTTTGCGGTATGGTGTTTCTAAGAAGCCGTATGAGTTAGTACGGGCAAAGCTTGCTAATGAGTTGATTAGACCAATGTTTGGACCTTCAGGGGTCTCAATTGGACATAAACGACCATAATGCGTTGGGTGTACGTCGCGGACTTCGAAGCCTGCACGTTCACGGGTCAAACCACCTGGGCCAAGAGCAGAAATACGACGCTTATGCGTTACTTCTGACAGCGGGTTGTTTTGGTCCATGAATTGTGACAGCTGAGAAGAACCGAAGAACTCTTTCACTGCAGCAGAAATTGGCTTAGCGTTGATTAAGTCTTGTGGCATCAGCTCGTTCAGATCGCCTAATGACAGACGTTCACGCACGGCGCGCTCAACACGGACTAGACCAACACGGAATTGGTTTTCAGCCATCTCACCCACAGAACGAATACGACGGTTACCTAAGTGGTCGATATCGTCCACTTCGTCGAAGCCGTTACGGATGTGAATGATGTTCTTCATTACTGCAACGATGTCTTCTTTAGACAGTACGCCACTACCTTCGTCATCAGGAATGCTGAGACGACGGTTGAACTTCATACGACCGACTTTCGACAGGTCATAACGTTCTTCGCTGAAGAATAAGTTTTGGAACAGGGCTTCTGCTGCATCTTTGGTTGGTGGCTCACCAGGACGCATCATACGGTAGATCTCAACTAACGCTTCTAAGCGGTTAGTGGTTGGATCAATACGCAGAGTGTCAGAGATGTAAGCACCGTGGTCCAGCTCGTTAATGTATAACGTGCTCAACTCTTTGATGCCTGCCAGTGATAACTTCGCTAAGTCTTCTAAGCTGATTTCACTGTTAGCAGAAACTAATACTTCGCCCGTGTCCGGATCGATGTAATCTTGAGCAGCATATTTGCCCACGATGTACTCAACTGGTACTTCGAGCTCAGTGGTGTTGGTTTTTTCGAGTTGGCGAATGTGACGTGCCGTCACGCGACGGCCCGCTTCAACCAATACAGTACCTTCAGCATCCTTGATGTCGTAGCTGGCGGTTTCGCCACGCAGACGCTCAGGGACTAAGGTCATAACCAAAGTATCTTTCTTGATCTTGAATTCAACACGTTCGAAGAACAGGTCAAGGATCTCTTGAGTAGAGTACTCTAATGCACGCAGAATGATGGTCGCTGGTAATTTACGGCGACGGTCGATACGTACGAATAGTGCATCTTTAGGATCGAATTCAAAGTCTAACCATGAACCACGGTAAGGAATGATACGTGCGTTATAGAGCACCTTACCTGATGAGTGGGTTTTACCACGGTCGTGATCGAAGAATACGCCTGGGCTGCGGTGTAATTGAGAAACGATTACACGCTCAGTACCGTTGATAACAAAGGTACCGTTGTCAGTCATCAATGGGATATCACCCATGTAGACTTCTTGTTCTTTAATATCTTTTACAGTGCCGGCCGCTGCTTCACGGTCATACAACACCATGCGTAATTTAACGCGCAGTGGAGCTGAATATGTAACACCACGGATCTGACACTCTTTCACATCAAAAACAGGCTCGCCAAGCTTATAGCTGACGTATTGCAGTTCTGAATTACCAGAAAAGCTCTTGATGGGAAAAACGCTACGGAAGGCGGCTTCAAGACCGCGCTCACCGGTAGGATCTTGATCGGTGAACTTCTTAAAAGAGTCTAACTGAATAGACAAAAGGTAAGGAATATCCAACACCTGTGGACGCTTACCAAAGTCTTTGCGAATACGCTTCTTTTCAGAATAGGAGTAAACCATGGGTTTCCTCTGCTTACGAGATGTGACCAAGACTGAATCAATAACCTGAGTTATTACATTCAGCACGTTTGCCCATCACCGTTGATGGCAAGAACCTAACCAGTAATCTCTGCTAGGGACTGCAAAATCTGGCGACAAACGGTGAAAAAAAATCGCCGGCGCATATA
The DNA here is from genome assembly GCF_001308045.1 of Shewanella sp. Sh95. Classification (NCBI taxonomy): domain Bacteria; kingdom Pseudomonadati; phylum Pseudomonadota; class Gammaproteobacteria; order Alteromonadales; family Shewanellaceae; genus Shewanella; species Shewanella sp. Sh95. Next base: position 8,896 of record NZ_LGYY01000121.1, on the reverse strand, counting down.
GCGCAAAAAAGGCCGACGGTTAAAAAACCGCCAGCCTCCACCCAAGTGGCTTGGGTGAGCAAGCTAAATAATAGCTTACTTGATTTCTACTGAAGCACCAGCTTCAACTAGTTCTTTCTTCAGAGCTTCAGCTTCTTCTTTAGAAACGCCTTCTTTAACTGCTACTGGAGCAGCTTCAGACATTGCTTTAGCTTCTTTCAGGCCTAAACCAGTTGCGCCACGGATGGCTTTAATAACTGCAACTTTGTTGTCGCCGTGTGCAGTCAGAATTACGTTGAATTCTGTTTGCTCTTCAACAGCAGCAGCAGCTTCGCCACCACCAGAAACAACAGCAGCAGCGGCAGAAACGCCGAACTTCTCTTCCATTGCTTCGATCAGTTCAACAACTTCCATTACAGACATAGCTGCAAAGGCTTCTAAGATTTGGTCTTTAGTGATAGACATAACAAATGTTTCCTATTGTTCTGAATTCAATTCTATTAAGCAGCCAGCTTGAAATTAAGCGGCTTCTTGTTTTTGATCGCGCAGGGCGGCCAGTGTACGAACGAACTTGCCAGCAGATGCTTCTTTCATAGTCATCATTAACTGTGCTAGTGCTTCTTCGTATGTTGGCAGTTTCGCCAAACGATCAATGTCAGCTGCAGGGATGAAATTCCCTTCAAAGGCTGCGCCTTTAACTTCGAAGTTAGCTTGCTCTTTAGCAAAGTCTTTTAACAGACGAGCTGCAGCACCTGGGTGCTCGTTAGAGAAAGCAATCAAAGTTGGGCCAGTGAACGTTTCTGCTAGGCACTCAAATGCAGTACCTTCAACAGCACGACGAGCCAGAGTGTTACGTACTACACGTACATAAACACCAGCTTCGCGAGCTTTTTTACGCAGACCGGTCATAGCACCTACAGTTACACCGCGAGAATCAGCGGCAACTGCAGATAGCGCACCTTTGGCAGCTTCGTTGACTTCAGCAACAATCGCTTTTTTGTCTTCGAGTCTTAATGCCATTGGCTTTACTCCTGGATTCTACCTAGGGTATTCCCTAGTATTTACCATACTAAATACTTATGTATTTAGTGACTTACGGTGCAGATTATCCAGTAAAAAAATTTAGCTGGGGCCTGACACCGTCTACGCAGGAAATTAAGTAAACCGTTAAAGTAAACACCTGCGGTCTTGGACGGAAGCCTAATTAATGATGCTTAAAGCATCAAAAATAGGCTTCAACCCACAAAGTGCGCGCATTATAGACTAATGCACTCACCTTGTAAAATTAGTTAGCTGTTTCGAGAGAAGCTTGGTCAACAGCAACACCTGCACCCATAGTGGTGGAGATGCTTACTTTTTTCACGTATACACCTTTTGCAACTGCAGGCTTAGCCTTTTTCAGTGCAGAGATTAACGCTTCCAAGTTTTCTTTCAATTGAACTGGTGTGAAATCCACTTTACCGATAGTAGTGTGGATAATACCGTTCTTGTCGTTGCGGTAACGAACTTGACCTGCTTTAGCGTTCTTAACTGCTTCAGCAACGTTAGGCGTTACTGTGCCAGTTTTTGGGTTAGGCATTAAGCCACGTGGGCCTAAAATTTGACCTAACATACCAACAACGCGCATTGCGTCTGGAGATGCGATAACTACGTCGAAGTTCATTTCACCGGCTTTGATTTTCTCAGCCAGATCATCCATACCAACAAGTTCTGCACCAGCAGCTTTAGCAGCTTCAGCATTCGCACCTTGTGTAAATACTGCAACGCGAACGTCACGACCAGTACCGTGTGGCAACACAGTTGCACCACGAACGTTTTGGTCAGATTTACGTGGATCGATACCCAGGTTAACAGCAACGTCAACACTTTCAACGAACTTAGCAGTTGCTAATTCTTTTAACAAAGCAACAGCGTCGTTGATTTCGTATAATTTAGTACCGTCAACTTTCTCGCGGATTACGCGCATGCGTTTAGTTAGTTTTGCCATTATATTAACCCTCTACAACCAAACCCATTGAACGCGCAGTACCTTCGATTGAGCGAGTCATCGCTTCAATATCAGCACCAGTCATATCGGCGGCTTTCATTTCAGCAATTTCCTGAATCTTAGCACGAGCGATAGTACCTACTTTCTGAGTGTTTGGACGTGGAGAACCTGATTTCAGGCCTGCAGCAGTCTTCAGTAAGTAAGAAGCTGGTGGTGTCTTAGTTTCGAAAGTGAATGAACGGTCACTGTATACAGTGATCACGACTGGAATAGGCATGCCTTTTTCCATTTTTTCTGTACGAGCGTTGAACGCTTTACAGAATTCCATGATGTTCACACCTTTCTGACCCAGAGCTGGACCAACTGGTGGTGAAGGGTTCGCAGAACCTGATTTCACTTGTAGCTTAATATAAGCATCAATCTTTTTTGCCATCTGACATTTCCTCAGTTTGGGTTCAAACGCATATCAGCGACATGCCAACATGCTCCCCCGAAAACAACGGGTGCGGATTATATAGAAATCCGCACCCGTTGCCAAACGGATTTTGTATTTAATTTAATCAGCCTTTTTCGACCTGACTAAAATCGAGCTCAACTGGTGTAGAACGACCGAAGATCATTACCGACACTTTTACGCGGCTCTTGTCATAATCCACTTCTTCAACGGTACCGTTAAAGTCAGCAAATGGACCATCACATACACGCACCACTTCGCCTGGCTCAAAAATAACGCGGTGAGTTGGCGAAGCTGTGGTTTCTTGTAAGCGACGCAGAATAGCATCCGCTTCTCTATCTGAAATTGGAGCAGGACGATCAGATGTTCCGCCAATAAAGCCTAAAACACGCGGGATGCTTTTGACTAAATGCCAGCTATCATCGTTCATTTCCATCTGGACCAAAACATAACCAGGGAAAAACTTACGCTCGCTCTTACGACGCTGGCCTGCACGCATTTCAATGACTTCTTCAGTCGGAACTAAGACTTCACCGAAGTATTGTTCCATGCCGTGCATTTTAATGTATTCAATCAGTGACTTACAAACTCGGCCTTCATAGCCAGAGAATGCCTGCACTACATACCATCTTTTTTTAGCTTCTTTAGCTTCAGTCATTCGAGGTGCCTATACGCCAGTGATAAAATTGACAATTCGCATTAACACTGCATCTAAACCCCATAAAATGAGAGCTAAGATACCTGTTGCAGCAAGGACAATAAAAGTGGTGTTAAGCGCTTCTTGACGTGTTGGCCATACGACCTTACGCACTTCAATTTGCGACTCACGCGCGAATGCTAAAGCTTTTTTACCCTTTTCGGTTTGCAGGGCAATAAAACCAGCAATAGCGAATGCAACGATAACAGCCAGTGCGCGGATCACGGCACTCGCCTCGCTATACATTTGATTGCCAATAACAGCAGCGGCCAGCAATAGGATCGCTAAACCCCACTTCACGATATCCAGAGAGTTAGTCTGGTTTTCAGTATTTGTTGTCATCGGTTATTCCGTTACTCAATACGGCCTGAGCTTGAGCACAATAATTAGGGACATACGACCCAGTTACAATACGCTTTAGATACTCTGAATCCCGAATACCCTTAGAAACGCATGTTGCATAAGCTCAGGGTCAAAAATCGGCCATAGATTGTATTCTGATTCGACTTTGTTAGCAAGGATGCACAACAGTTGCAACCCACAAAACCCACTAAATAATCGACTTAAACAAAAAAGGAAGCCTAAGCTTCCTTTTTTCTAATCACAATTGCTATTAAGCAATGATCTTAGCTACAACACCAGCGCCTACTGTACGGCCACCTTCACGAATTGCGAAGCGTAAACCTTCGTCCATCGCGATTGGGCAAATCAGCGTAACAACCATCTTAATGTTGTCACCAGGCATTACCATCTCTACGCCTTCTGGCAGTTCAATAGTACCGGTTACGTCAGTTGTACGGAAGTAGAACTGTGGACGGTAGCCTTTGAAGAATGGAGTGTGACGACCACCTTCTTCTTTTGACAGAACGTAAACTTCTGATTCAAAAGTAGTATGAGGGTTGATTGAACCTGGCTTAGATAATACTTGACCACGTTCTACGTCATCACGCTTAGTACCACGTAATAAAATACCACAGTTCTCACCTGCACGACCTTCGTCAAGCAGCTTACGGAACATTTCTACGCCAGTACAAGTTGTCTTGGTTGTAGTGCGGATACCAACGATTTCTACTTCGTCGCCCACTTTAACGATACCACGCTCTACACGGCCTGTTACTACTGTACCACGGCCAGAAATAGAGAATACGTCTTCGATTGGCATCAGGAATGGCTTATCGATATCACGCTCTGGTTCTGGAATGTAAGAGTCTAAAGCTGCTGCCAGCTCAAGGATCTTCGCTTCCCACTCTGGCTCGCCTTCTAGCGCTTTCAGAGCTGAACCTTGGATTACTGGTAAGTCATCACCTGGGAAGTCGTATTCTGATAACAGTTCACGTACTTCCATTTCCACTAATTCTAACAGCTCAGCATCGTCAACCATGTCACATTTGTTCATGAATACGATGATGAATGGTACGCCAACCTGACGAGACAGCAGGATGTGCTCACGTGTTTGTGGCATTGGACCGTCTGTAGAAGCAACTACCAGGATCGCGCCGTCCATCTGTGCAGCACCAGTGATCATGTTTTTAACATAGTCAGCGTGGCCTGGGCAGTCTACGTGTGCGTAGTGGCGAGTTGGGGTGTCATACTCGATGTGAGAGGTATTGATGGTAATACCGCGCTCACGCTCTTCTGGAGCGTTATCGATTTGAGAGAAGTCTTTAGCTTCACCACCGTAGGTCTTAGCCAGTACGTGAGAGATAGCTGCAGTCAGAGTGGTTTTACCATGGTCAACGTGACCGATGGTGCCCACGTTAACATGGGGCTTAGAACGTTCAAATTTAGCTTTAGCCATGGTATTGCCTCAATCCAAGAGTCTTGGTGATGAAAACATACATATAGAAAAAATCCGATGCATATAAATGACATCGAACCGATTAATTTAGGTATAGGAGCTTAATTCAGAAAGGCTGGTGCTGATAGGCAGATTCGAACTGCCGACCTCACCCTTACCAAGGGTGTGCTCTACCAACTGAGCCATATCAGCAACTAAATTTGGAGCGGGCAGCGGGAATCGAACCCGCGTTATCAGCTTGGAAGGCTGGAGTAATACCATTATACGATGCCCGCGCAACCTAACTAAGGCTACCTAACTACCTAGAAAATGGTGGAGGGAGAAGGATTCGAACCTTCGAAGGCGGAGCCGTCAGATTTACAGTCTGATCCCTTTGGCCACTCGGGAACCCCTCCAGTAAAATGGTGCCGGCACCAAGAGTCGAACTCGGGACCTACTGATTACAAGTCAGTTGCTCTACCAACTGAGCTATGCCGGCAAATCATTTCGGAACGGGATATTAGGTAAATGTGTGCCCAAGTGCAAGCGAAAATCGACGATTTGTTTAAAAAAAGCAATCAAATGATGCTTTTTTACCCTCAAACTGTTGTTGGCAAGCATTTATCCAGTAAATAAGGCTAGAAGAGCTAGAAACCGAGCTTCATGAATTGATTTTATATTGTCGATACTTAAGTCATGGTGTACTGTGCGATTCCTAAGCCGAGGAAAGCCAATGACGTCAAAAAATCCAATTCAAAAAGCACTCTATCTTGCCTTTGAGCGCGCACAATGGTCTGTTTTGAGGGACGCAGTGCCAATGACGCTGAGTGAACAAGACTTGGAGAATCTTCGGGGTATCAATGAGAAGGTTTCGCTCTCCGAAGTCACTGATATTTATTTGCCTCTGAGCAGGTTGCTTAACTTAATTGTAAAAGCCAAACAACAACGTGGTTTAGTCCTTGATGAGTTTCTCGGGCAAAAGCCCTCAAGCAGCCCTTATATCATCAGCATTGCCGGTAGTGTTGCCGTGGGTAAAAGTACCACTGCGCGTATTTTACAGGCGTTACTAAGCCAGTGGCCCGAGCATCCTAAAGTCGATTTAGTTACGACCGATGGTTTTCTATATCCTCTGGCAGATTTGAAGCGTAAAGGGCTATTGCAGCGCAAAGGCTTTCCTGAAAGTTACGATATGAAGATGTTGGTCGAATTTATTTCGGCGGTAAAATCCGGGCAAGCCCATGTAAATGCGCCTATCTATTCCCACGTGACTTACGATCGTATTCGCGGCCAGCATCAAACCGTTTCGCAGCCCGATATTTTGATCCTCGAAGGACTGAATGTTTTACAAACAGGTTTAGATTCGCCAGTCGATATACGGCGCCCCTTTGTCTCCGACTTTGTCGATTTTTCGATTTATGTCGATGCCGAAGAGCATTTATTGAAGCAATGGTATCAAGAGCGCTTTTTGCAATTTCGCAAAGGGGCATTTAGTGATGAAAAGTCCTATTTCCATCACTATGCTAGCCTGACGGATGATGAAGCCTATACTATAGCGGCGAAAATATGGGACACAATCAACGGTCCCAATTTGCAGCTCAATATTCAGCCCACAAGGGAACGAGCGCATCTGATCCTACAAAAAGGACAAGATCATTTGATGTCACACGTTTTACTGCGTAAATAATCTTATCTTGCTCTTAAACTGATTTCTCCGCCGATATAGGCTTGTATGCCATCGGCGGTTTCTAACAATACTGCACCTTGTTCATCGATCCCTCGACAGATGCCGTCAACGTGATTCTCACCCATGAGTAAACGAATTTCTTTACCATGGAATAGATCTGCCTGTTGCCAGCGCGTTTTAAAGGCTGCCAGCCCTTCACGCTCAAACAACTGTATGTCTCTCTTCAACTGTTTGTGTAGTGCAATCACGAGATCTGTTTTATTTGGCATATCCGTCAAGCTAGACAAGTCGCTCCAAGGCTGGTCAATTCCCTTACCTTGGTCTTCCGACATAGCCATGTTAACACCAATACCAATGATTAATTGGCACTCGCTATCCGCCTGCCCGGACATTTCAATTAAAATCCCAGCAAGCTTTTTATAATTAAGGTAAATATCGTTTGGCCATTTCACGCCGATATTATCAACACCAAAGGATTTCAGTACCTCAACTAAACTACAAGCCACCACTAGGCTTAAGCCCATGGCCTGTGCCATCCCTTGGGGGAATGACCAAAACTGAGAGAAATACAAATGATGTCCATAGGGAGACACCCAAGTTCGTCCTCTACGTCCTCGTCCCGCTGACTGGTACTCAGCCACACATACATCGCCACTTTTAAGCTCACTGGTATGGCTTAACATAAAGCCGTTAGTGCTCGGGATTTCATCAAAGTAAAAGCATCGATTATCGATCGACTGAATTAAACGAGCCGAGTCGATAAGGGAGATGGGATTAGCTAACTTGTAACCGCGGCCTTTGACACTGTAGATCGCCACACCATAGTCTTCCAAAGCATCGACATGCTTGCTCACCGCCGCACGAGAAATACCCAGTTGTGTCGCCAATTCTTCACCTGAGACAAAATGTTCGCTCGACAGTAATCCCAGTATTTCGCGTTTTCTCACCCAGTTATCAGACATCGAGACTCGTCTCCCCTGTTAATCCCATAATTCTTGGCTCGGCTTCTAGCTTAACGCCAAAAACCTCATTCACTCGCGCAATAACATGTAATGCTAATCGACAAATATCTTGGCCAGTTGCATGGCCTAAATTGACTAATACTAAGGCTTGCTTCGCATGCACTCCCGCGTTTCCTAGGGCAAAGCCCTTAAGACCCGCATGCTCAATCAGCCAACCAGCAGCAAGTTTAACCTCACCATTGGGTTGAGCATAACCAACAATGCTTGGAAAGCGTTGAGCTAGTTCAATATAAACTGATGCGCTAACGATTGGATTCTTAAAAAAACTCCCAGCGTTACCTAGCACCTCAGGATTCGGCAGCTTCTCACTCCTCACCTCACAGACACGGTCAAAAATCTCCCTTGGGGTCACCGTCTCAGCGTTAAATGATTGCAACGGGCCATAGGCCAATTTTGGTTGCCAAGCTTTAGGGAGGCGCAAACCAACAGCGGTAATCACAGCTTTGTCGCGTAAGCTGCCTTTAAATATCGACTCGCGATATGAAAACTCACATTCATCGACCGTAAGCCTTAGTAAGTCGCCAGACTCGACATCAAGATATTCAACCCAATCACAAACATCACAAAACTCAACACCATAAGCACCGATATTTTGAATCGGAGCTGCGCCAACTGTGCCCGGGATCAGGGCTAAATTCTCGAGTCCAGGCATATTCTGCTCTAAGCTAAATAGGACCAATTCATGCCAGTTTTCACCCGCCTCAACATCAAGATAAAAGTGAGAGTCATCTTCAGAGCAGGAAATACCTTTAGACAATACTCGCACTACAGTGCCATTAAAATCATCGGTAAATACGATATTGCTGCCACCACCAAGCACAAGCATTGGTTGCTTTGATTGATATAAAGATAAGCAAGTCGTTTGCAGTTCCATCTTGGAATGGACTTCAATCAATGATGAACAGGATTGCTCTACGCCAAAAGTATTAAACGGTTTTAGCGAGTATGGAAAAGACATGATGATGTTCTGCCGCGATAAAAGCGACATTGTAAACGCTTCACCCTAGAATTGCAGCAAACTGAGATTGATCGGTAAAACAGATGCGTCATGACTCAAGCTTTTGAGCTTTTGAGCAAGAGTTAAAGATGAGCACAAACAAGTTGAGGAAGCCTTGAATAAAATATCAAAAACAAAAAAGCCAGCTTATTCAGCTGGCTTCATTGTTTAGTTAGGCGCTTGGCGATGACCTACTCTCACATGGGGAGACCCCACACTACCATCGGCGCGATTGCGTTTCACTTCTGAGTTCGGGATGGGATCAGGTGGGACCACAATGCTATTGTCACCAAGCAAAT